>JAHDIA010000297.1:3485-7415 GCA_020631035.1 Chitinophagales bacterium
ACAGAGTTGATCGCATTAGATTTATTGAAAAATGGTTATGTAATTATTAAAAGGGGAAAGTCTATTCCTAAGTATTTTGAAACAACATCTTATAACAAAAAAAATCTAGGTTTAGAAGAAGAATAACTTTCTTAAAAAATAATTTGCTTTAGAAAGTTTCTCATCTTCTTGTAATGCCCTAATTGATTTGGATTTATGACCACCACTACCAAGAATTACAATATCAGAACCGTATCGAATACAATACAACCTAAGATTACTATTAGGTTTATCATAAAGAGCACATACCCCATCACCTCCAGCACCTTCATGACGCTAAAAAAATTGCTCTCTAGCCCCAGTCTTTTGCCCCATAGTTCTTAGACGACCTACTATGTCTTTTGTTTCATCTTTAAATGAAACCATAAATTCATTTAAAAACTTATCTAACAAAGTTTCTTGATCTTTATCAACAAAAACACTATAGATGGATGCCATATCGCCAGATAATTTGTCTATTTTTACTAATTTGTATTTCATTATTGTTAAAGGAAACAACAAATATACACTTTTTTACTTAAAAGTGAAATTTTATATCACGAAATACTGTTAATGTGACACAACAAAAGAAGTAGAGAAAATTCACGAATTTTCTACACATAACACAGGAAAAGGTAGGGGCGAATAATCATTCACCAAATACAAAACGGGCAGAAGCATGGCGTGAAGCGGATAGCAAAACGAACCGACGCAGCACCCAAAGAAACGATGCCTACGCCTGATTGCAGTGGAAAGCCTTGTAGAGACCTTGCACGCAAGGTCTACAAGCTTGGAACGAAAAGCAGGGAGTCCCCTACCCACGCAGCCCAAAACGTTCCGTCCCAATCATTCAAAAAACAATATTTGGAATCATCGTAGATAAAATTCACGAATTTTCTCCACCAAAACGAGCGAAACAAGCATTCCAAAATAAATGATTAAATTTGGGAGAGAAGAGGGATAATCTCAATTAAGAAATAGACAACATGCACAACCCAATGCTTCAAGAATTTTATGGATGGTGGCAATTTTCGGTCTGTACCTTTGCCTTTTTTGCCTTGTTTGCCATTTGGTGGCATCTTGGCAAAGAAAAAAGGGACTTTGGACAGATTTGGTTGGCATTGTCGGTGCTTTGCTGGGGTGTTTTGGGGTTGGTCGAGGTATTTTATGCCAAAAACTTGCTTGCTCAGATGACATCAGGCAATGAACCGCCCTTGCTCCAGGGTTTGCGTAGTATCTTATCCTTGTGCAATAGCTTTTTTATTTTGCTCGCCCTCCCCTATTTTAAATACATTCCCAGTCGGGTAAAGTCGCTGGTTACCTCTAATAATTGGTATTTTATCGCAGGGATTCCTTTTTTGTTTGCCTTGCTCCCTATGTTGTCCATCATTTTTACAGGGGAAAGTTATAAAATACTCAGTCAGTTGGACCTCTATTATGCCTTCTTTACCTTGGTCTTTTTGGGCTTTGTTTTGTATGAGTCTTTTGCCAAACGTGATTTAAAATTGTTGGCATATTTATCGGTTGTCTGTATTTTGATTACTTTGATTGGGCAGGTCTTAAAATTGAGTGGTGGGTCGGTGAATATGTTGTTGGTATCGGCTATTTTTAAAACGTGTTTGATTATGCTGTTTTTCGCTTTGGCATTGAGTTGGGTCAAGGATTTGATTGAGGAAAAACCGCTGCTTTCTCAATTCCTCAAATTGAGCTTGAGTAAACAAAAAAATGAGAAAGGTAAATTTGAAAATTGGGTTTTTATTCAAGGTATTCCCAATAAAAACCAGTGTGCAATCAGATTAACCAAAAGCCCTTTTGATTTGTTGATGCTCTTTGCCCAAAAACGACAGTCAGACAATCCCTGGCTCGAAATCAAACCCAAATCAGAATCCCGTCCTAGCAAAGTTTACGACATACAAGACTATAACCAAATCAAACGATTGATTGAGGGGCTACTAGATGGCATTTATGGAAAAGGCAATTGGCTCAAAGCAAAACACTTTGAATCCTTAAAATCTGCCTTGTTTGAGGGTGACGAAAGTAAGTCTCGAAGGATCAAATTAAAAATTCCTGCCGATAATATCCAACTATTGGAACAAAGCCTTAAAGTACTGTAAATCAATCCCAAATCGCATTTTGTCAGTACTGACATTTCCGACATTTTCCATTTTTTTCCGACTTTTTCACTTTTGAAGAATTTCAACAGGCAATTTTGGTCATCAGTTTATCATCAAAATTTGCGAATATGGAATTATCAAACAAGCTTTTTTCTTATGTGAAGAAGTTTCCTTTTCTACTCTTTACTTGGCTTTTTCTATGTCTTCCCCAATGGCTCCAAGCTCAAGATTCAAGAAGCCTAGATGAATATTTTAACGATGCTTTTATGCCCATTGCCGTTTGGTGGGAAAATCTGGTTTTTACCGAAATTCCTATCTTGGGTGGTGTGCCCATTGTCTTAATTGTCTTGGTTTTGGGTGCTTTGTTTTTTACCCTTTATTTTGGCTTTATCAACTTGCGAAAATTCCCCCTATCCATCCAAATTGTCCGAGGCAAATACGATGATTTGGAGAAACAAACGAATGTAGAAGACTCTCTCATTAGCTCCGACGGCGACCTTCATAACACCATCAAAGACGAAGGACATTATGGCGAGGTCAACCACTTTCAAGCATTGGCTACGGCTGTTTCAGGAACGGTTGGTCTAGGCAATATTGCAATGGTGGCGGTGGCGATTTCTATAGGCGGTCCAGGTGCGACCTTTTGGATGATTGTAGCAGGCTTGCTAGGAATGTCTACCAAATTTGTAGAGTGTACGCTCGGTGTCAAATACCGTGAGATTGGCGAAGGCGGACAAGTCTTTGGTGGTCCAATGTATTATTTATCCAAAGGCATCAAAGAACAAGGGTTTCCTACAATTGGTAAAATCTTGGCGGTTGTTTTTGCCTTGATGTGTGTAGGAGCCTCCTTTGGTGGGGGCAATGCTTTTCAATCCAATCAAGCCACCGCCCAAATCATCGAAAGTTTGGGGATTACCCACAGTAATGCAGGCACTTTGCTAGGACTGCTCTATGCTGTTTTGGTCGGCATTGTCATCATTGGTGGCATCAAACGCATTGCCAATGTTACTTCTAGAGTGGTTCCATTTATGGCATTGTTGTATGTAGGAGCGGCACTCTTCATCATTCTTTCCAATTTCTCTTTAATTGACGATGCCTTTATGCTCATTTTCAAAGAAGCCTTTACGCCTCAAGCGACCATTACAGGTGGTATTGCTGCGGTAATGATTCAAGGATTTAGACGGGCGGCATTCTCCAATGAAGCGGGTGCTGGTTCTGCTGCCATTGCCCACTCGGCTGTACAAACCAAATTTCCTGCTTCGGAGGGTTTGGTTGCTTTGCTAGAACCATTTATTGACACTGTTTTGATCTGTACAATGACGGCATTGGTCATTATTTTGTTCAATATAGATGGAGCTTTTACTTATGGCAATGTCATCGACAACAATGTGACCCTCCACGCAACGGGTGAACAAATTGGCGGAGTCAATCTTACCTCAGCCGCCTTTGATGCATCCATTCCAGGCTTTTCCTATTTGTTGGCAATAGCAGTGGTCTTATTTGCTTTTTCTACGATTTTGTCTTGGTCTTACTATGGCCTACAAGCCTGGAAATACCTCTTTGGCAAAAGCAAAGCCGCCGACTTGTGCTTCAAAATCATTTTTTTGCTATTCACTATTTTGGGTTCAGCCGTCACCCTAGAGGCTGTCATTAAATTTTCGGATGCGATGATCTTGGCATTGGTCTTTCCCAATATGATTGGGCTGTTCTTTTTATTCCCCAAGGTAAAGCAGGAGTTGGCGAAATATCTGAAAATGATCAATCGAATGTAGAGTGTAGAGTGTAGAGTGTAGAGTGT
>JAHDIA010000298.1 GCA_020631035.1 Chitinophagales bacterium
AGAACAAAAATCTACTACCCAAAATACATATTTACTTATTTTACACAGTACTTAACAGTTGAGAAAAAAATTATTTTTCAATTTATCTCAATTTCAAAATGTTTAAAATCAAGCGAAAGTTTGTCCAAAATATCGCCTAAACGGTTGGTATGAGTATCTGTAACAAAAATCTGTCCGAAATTTTCGCCAGTTACCAATTTTAATAGATGTTCAATTCTTTCGCCATCTAATTTATCAAAAATATCGTCCAATAACAAGAGAGGTTGCTGATTGGTTTTTTGTGCCAATAACTGATAAATTGCCAATTTTAAAGCAATCAAAAAGGATTTTTGCTGACCTTGAGAACCCAATTGCTTGAGTTCAAAGGATTTGATCTCAAATAAAAGGTCATCTTTGTGTATTCCCACAGTTGTTCGCTGCATAATGCGATCTTTTTCCCTGCTTTTTTTCAACAAGTTTCCCAGTGTGTTTTGTTCCAATTGGGATTCAAATCGAAAATCCACCAATTCTCGACTACTGGAAATATTCTGATAAAAGCTTTGAAAAATAGGATGCAAATCCTTCAATAATTGTTTGCGTTTTTCAAAAATCTCCTGTCCAAACAGTATCAATTGCTCATCATAGGTTTGAATAAGTGTTTCGTCAAAATACTTTTGGGTGGCAAATTGTTTGAGTAAGGCATTTCGCTGCTTTCTCACCCTTTCATATTGTAGCAAAGCTTCTAAATAGCCCAAATCGTATTGCGAAAGTGTCCCATCTAACAATCTGCGCCTTTCACTACTTCCTCCTTTGACAATTTGCACATCATCTGGCGCAATGAGTACCAAGGGACAAAACCCAATGTGTTCTGTTATTTTTTTGTAGGGTATTTTGTTGCGTTCCATTACCTTCTTGCGTCCCTTCATATAGGCACAACTGATTACATCAACTTGTACATTGCCTTCTCCATCCCCTGCTGAGTTAAAGCCTCCTTCAATGCGAAAAAAGCTTTCACCATCGAGTATATTAAGCGGGTCTCGTGCCTGAAAAGCACTCTTACAGAAACACAAATAGTAGACGGCATCCAATAAATTGGTTTTACCCGCACCATTCAAGCCTGTAATCACGTTTAAATCAGGATGAAAGTCCACTTGATAGCTAGGATAGTTCTTGAAGTTCGTTAAAATAAGTTTTGATAAATACAATGGCATTATATTAGCTCTACAATTGGTATAAAGTCGAATATTTTCAGTATTTTTGCGAAAATTTTTGTTTAAAAATTAGATATGAGTTCTGTTAAAGCTCCAAAACAAGTCAAAAAAACAACAAAAAAGAAGCCTGCGGCCAAAAAGATCACCAAATCTATGTATTTGGAATGGTTTGAGTCTATGCTTTTGCAGAGACGCTTTGAGGAAAAGGCTGGAATGTTGTATGGACAACAAAAAATTAGAGGTTTTCTTCACTTGTACATTGGGCAAGAAGCTGTCTCCACAGGGATTGTTGCCGCATTGCAAGATGAGGACAAGATTATGACCGCTTATAGAGATCACGGATTTGCCCTTGCAAGAGGAATTACCGCCAATGCTTGTATGGCAGAGTTGTTTGGCAAAAAAACGGGCTGTTCTAAGGGGAAAGGTGGTTCTATGCACTTTTTTTCCAAGGAACACAACTTTGTAGGAGGTCACGGTATTGTAGGTGCCCAAATTCCAATGGGAGCAGGTTTGGCATTTGCCGAAAAATACAACAAGACAGGCAATGTAGCCGTATGTCTCTTTGGTGATGGGGCTGCTAGACAAGGAGCTTTACATGAAACCTTTAATATGGCAATGACTTGGAAGTTACCAGTCGTTTTTGTTTGTGAAAACAACCATTATGCAATGGGTACTTCGGTTGAACGTACTTCTAATGTTCAAGATATTTTCACTCTTGCCGAAGCCTATGATATGCCGAGTGCCCCTATAGATGGCATGGATTGTGAGGCTATGTTCAAGGCCATATATGAAGCAGCAGAATGGGCTAGAGGTGGCAATGGACCTTATTTTATTGAGGCCAAAACATACCGTTACAAAGGACACTCTATGTCTGACCCTCAAAAATATCGCACAAAAAATGAGGTAGCAGAATACAAAGATCAAGATCCTATTGAACAAGTCAAAGCCACCATTGTAAAAAAGAAATATGCTTCAAGTAAATGGTTTGAAGAAATTGAAGCTAAAATAAAGACAATTGTTGATGAGTCTGTTAAATTTGCAGAGGAATCACCTTATCCGACAGCGGATGAATTATTTGAGGATGTTTACATCCAAGCAGATTATCCCTATATCAAAGATTAACTTAAACGGGACAATGCTTGAATTCTGTGACAAATTGAACAAAATAAGGTCATAGAGTCTGATTTTTTGTATACATTTAAACCTATTTGAAAAATTTTGAAAAGATGCCAAAGAGTAAACAACGTAAAAATAGAAAAAAATACACTCCGCCTAAGTCAGAGCAAGAAAGGTTAGAGCTAGAAGAGCAAGAACGCCTTGAAGAATTAGGTAAAAGTGATTTGGCGGAAGGAACACTCGGTCATACCTTAGAACAAACGTTTTTGGAAAATGAATTTGATGCTGAGGAATTTCAAGGTCGTAGCGAAAAGTTCATCAATGACAACAAAGGCATGGTACTTGGAGTACTTGGTATTTGTTTGTTGTTGGCGGCAGCTTACTTCTTCTTTACTAGAGTATATGCTCCTGGTCAAGAAACAGAAGCACAAGCTGATCTTTTCCAAGCTCAACAATACTTTGACCGTGACTCTTTTAGATTGGCACTACAAGGAGATGGCAACTTCCCTGGTTTCTTGGAAATCATAGACAACCACGGTGGGGGAACCAAAGCGGTCAATCTAGCCAACTACTATGCTGGTATCAGCTATCTCAATTTGGGCGAATACCAAAACGCCATCAACTACCTTGGCAACTTTCAAAGCGATGACATAATGGTGAGTGGTATGGCTCTTGGTGCTATGGGGGATGCTTATATGGAATTGGGAGATGAATCTCAAGGAATCTCTTATTACAAAAAAGCGGCTGCTCGTAACCCCAACGAATTGGTGAGTCCAATCTATTATCTTAAAGCAGGAATGGCACTAGAAAAATCTGGTGACTTTGCTGGTGCCAAAGATATGTATAGCAGATTAAATGAGTACCCCAACTCTCCATATAGTCAAGATGTTAAAAAATACTTGGCTAGAGTGGAATCAAAAATCTAAATAAACAAAGACCAACCATCAAGCCTATGAAATTGTTGATTTCATAGGCTTTTTTTATGTTTTTACACCATTCTATCATACTTTTAATCCCTACATGTTTCAGTACAACTTCATAACCATTGATGGCAACACAGGAGCTGGTAAAACAACTCTTGCCGAAATGATTGCAAAACAATTTGGCGGTCGTTTAATCCTAGAAGATTTTGTTGACAATCCTTTTTTACCTGCCTTTTATGCAGAACCAGACCGCTATGCCTTTCAAACAGAGTTGTACTTTTTGGTTGATCGCTACCAACAATTAAAAGAAACCCTCGGCAAAATTGATTTATATGGTAAACTCAATATTGCCGACTATATTTTTGTTAAATCCCTACTCTACGCCAAGGCAAACCTCAAAGACCAAGAATACCACCTTTTTGAGCGTGTGTTTAATATGGTCTTCAATGACCTTCCCGAACCCGAACTATTCATTTACATCCACTCCAAAGCCGACCGCTTGGTAGAAAATATTCGCAAAAGAGGACGTGGATTTGAGCAGGTTGTCCGCAAGTCTTATCTACAAACGGTAGAGGACATTTACTTCGATTATTTTAAAAAACACCAACATCTACGCATCCTGATCATTCCTTCCGACGACATCGACTTTGTTGCCAATCCCAAGCACTATGAACAAATCATAGATAAGGTAACTCAAAAGTATGAACCAGGCATTCATTATATTGAGATTGAAGATTAATAGATGATTGGACGAGTTACGAATTTAGAATTAATACAATTAACAACGAACAAAAAATATTAAATTATTCGTCATTCTAAATTCTACATTCGTCAATTGAATTATTGTGCAACGTGTATCTTTCATGGCTACGCTTACTCTGGTTAACCAACGCATGTTTGAGGCTGCGTCTTAAAGTGCAACCTCCCGCTCGTCCTACACTTCTAAAGCCAATTAAATTCGGACAAACACTATGAAAACAACTGAAAACTCCGTATCTTTCTTCAAATGTTCAATGCGCAATGTTAAAGAAAATTCTTCAGAAAAGTCATAGAAAAAGTACCGAGCTAAACAGGCATTTTCTTTACAGCAGCAAGCTCAAAAAACACCACATTCCCTACAATCAAAAACGCATTCTTTGTTACCACGGACTTGATCTTAAAGGCAATACTCAAATCAGTAGCAAATTCATCAGCAAAGTTTATTTTGAGCAACAACTGATTTACTTTAAACAACATTTTAATGTTGTAAGCCTATCTGAATACAAAAAACTTCACCACTCAACTGAGCATCCTTTTAGCATTGCCATCACCTTTGACGATGGTTACAAAAACAATTTCAAATATGTCTTGCCCTTACTAGAAAAATACCAAATCCCTGCGACCTTCTTTATCACTGGCATCACCGAATTGGGCTACGATATGCTTTGGGGAGACTTGTTCGATTTGGCGTTTCATACCCAATCAACTCCCTTTGAATTTGAAGGCGAACACTACAAAAAAAATTTTAGGGGACAATACCTTAGAACAAACGACCAAACTCCGCTCAAACAACTCATTCATTCCTACGATTTTGCCTTTAAAAAACATTTGGCTAGCCATCTCCCCCCTGGAAGCAATCAATTCAAAAATATGCGCCAATACGATGACTATTGGCAACAAATGAGCAAGTCTGAAATACAACAACTTGCCCAATCGCCCTACGCTCAAATTGGTGTACACGGTTGGTATCACAACAATCTAGCAAAGGTTTCTATACAAAATGCCCTTGAAGATTTAAAACAGTGTAAGACATTCTTAGAAAACACCACCCAACAAAGCATCAATGAACTAGCCTTCCCCTATGGACAATACACCGACGCACTCATTGGTGCTTGCAAAACAATCGGCTTTCAAACAATGCTCGCACTTGATTATCTAAGCGATTTGAGAGACGATACGCTCTTTGAAAGATTTGGCATGAATCCATTTATTTCGTGGCAAAACCAACTGCATTACTTACTCAAAGGCAACTACCAATGAATTCCAATAAGGCATATTATTTTGAAAGGCTAAATGAGCAAAACTTCAAACACTTTGTAAACTTGTACAACAAAGTCTATCAAAAAAATTATACGCTTGAATTGCTACAACAAAAATACAATACCCAACACATTGTAGAAGGCTACTATCTTTACATAGCCTTTAGTCATCAATCCAATGAAGCGGTTGCCTCCTTTGGTGCTGTTCCATATTTGTTCAAACACAAGAATAAATCCATACTGGCTGCACAAGCCTCAGATGCTATGACAACCAAAGAACATAGAGGGAATAGACTATTTAGCACCTTACATCAAAAAGTAGTGGAATTGCTCAAACAAAAGCCATTTCAGTTCTATTTTGCTTTTCCCAATCAAAACTCTCATCCCATATTTTTAAACAAATTCAATTGGGAAGAACACAATCAGCTCCAACTTTTCCTAATCCCTACATCTGCACGCATTCCCACTCGTAAAATAGCTTGGAAACTTCCTTACTTAACAGCACTACACAATCAATTTATAGAGCGGATTTTCAAAAAATATGCAATCAATTTCTCACCAGAAGACCAAGCAGCCAACACCTTTCAAGTTCATAAGAACAAAGCATTTTACCAATACAAAGCCAACAAAATGCACAAGTGCATCCAAATTGAAGACACCATTTTCTGGATCAAAATCACCAACCACCTACAAATTGGGGATGTTTACATCAAAAATAAAAAACACTTCCCCAATCACTTAAATCAATTATGCAAATTGGCGGCTAAAATTGGGGTTCCTTCCATAAGTTTCAATTGTAGTTCCAATCATCCTTTAAACGCAACCTTTTCTCAATATTATCCTTCAATTCCCTCACTTCCTGTTGTGTTTTTGGAACTAAGCCCCAACAACATCCATTACAATAATATACAATTCACTCAAGCAGATATAGACACCTTTTAAAGCAAAAAGAAATAATTATCTTCATCTAATAAAAACCCAAACTATGTCCAAAAAAAGATTAATTGTTCTAACAGGAGCAGGCATCAGTGCCGAAAGTGGCATTCAGACATTTAGAGGCAGCGATGGCCTATGGGAAGGTCACGACATTATGGAAGTAGCCTCACCCGAAGGCTGGGCAGCCAATCCAGAATTGGTACTCAACTTTTACAACCTAAGACGCAAACAGTTAGAAACGGTCGAACCCAATGCCGCTCATTACGGCTTAAAAGAATTGGAAGAATACTTTGATGTGACTGTTATCACCCAAAATGTAGACAATTTACACGAACGGGCTGGTTCTAGTAGAATTGCACACTTACATGGCGAATTGACCAAAGTACGCTGCACCTGCACCACCCAACACGGAGCTGGAGGCGACATTGCATACCAGAACGTCAAAATGGGTCATATATGCGAAAAAGGCTCCCAAATGCGTCCTGACATCGTCTGGTTTGGAGAAGATGTGCCTATGATGCGCCAAGCCAGTCTGGTTTGTGAGCTAGCAGATCTTATGGTCATCATTGGTACTTCGCTTGAAGTATACCCTGCGGCAGCATTGATGTACTTTGTACCACCCTATACCCCACTCTTTTTGGTCGATCCCAATATCCCACCAATCTCCGATTATAAGGGACCAATAAAAACTTATGCTGAAAAAGCGACCACGGGCGTAGCCAAATTGAAGAAGGACTTAATTAAAGAATATACATAATATCTGATATTTAAAATCCTCAAATAGGAGTTAAGAGGATTTAACAACCTACTAGAAATGCCGAGGCCCCTCCCCAGAAATGGAGAAGGGCCCGGAATTCACTAAACCAAAACTATTATGAAAAAAACTTACATTATTTAATACGAAAAAATGCTGTAAAAGATTCCCTTTTTAACATTTTTTTTGTTTTATCCAAATTATATTTATTTTTTTTGAGAAGTTTGGACATTCATGGATATAAACGCCGAAGGATGGTAATTTGTTCCTCTGTTTTTCATTTATTAACGCTCTCTTAACTCCCTAATATAATTGACCCCAGACAACTATCTGTCATCTGGGGCAATTACCTAACCAAAACTAATTATGAAAAACATTTACAGTTGACTTTTACGAGTCAAATTGTAAGCTGTTTCAAATTAAGCTTTTTTTTTTTTTCAAAGCCTAAAAATAAAAGATAAATCTC
>JAHDIA010000299.1 GCA_020631035.1 Chitinophagales bacterium
CTAGGAGAAAAGGAACCCAAATACCATACAGAATTGGTCAAAACATTGTTGACGGGTAAACTTGAATACCAAAAGCAAGGTGAGGGACTCAAAAGAAGAGAGATAGACGAAGTACGTTACATCTTCCCACCCATTCCCAACTTTATTTTTACCCGAGACATTTGTGTAACAGTTGGAGATCACTTACTCATTACCAAACCTCGTTTTTATATCCGCAAACGGGAAGTTATTTTAATGCGTTTTTTAGCAGAAAACTACTTTTGTAAAGACAACCATCGCAAAATCATCAGTGTATCTGAAGACGATGACTTCTTCCAAATTCCAGAGAAAAACAAAACAGAACATTTGGTCAGTTATGAAGGGGGAGACATTATGATGATTAGTCCTCGACACTTGCTTATTGGATGCAGTGAAAGAACCTCTCCTTACGCCATTCAAAAATTGGTCAGTGCTTTGTTTCTAGAAAACATCAAAACCAAACACGAAAACGGATTGGACATCATTTCAGTCATCAAAATTGGGGCAAAGCGTTCGCAAATGCACATTGATACAGTCTTTACCCACATTCGTCGAGATATATGGGTCTTGCACAGCCCTTTGTCCGAAAATTGGCAAAAAGCACAAAAAGACAAAAAGTGGTACACCACCAATTATACAGATGATTTATACCAAAAATCAAGAGCACAAAAAGAAAAAGAAGCCGATGTGTCCCTTTTCCAATTTTACCTCAACAAGGAAGGCAAAAAATTAAAGAAGCAATATTGGGAGGCAAAAGATGCAGAAGAAAAGCAAAATTATAAAATTGCTTTTAGAAAATTGGATTATCTGTTGAGACCTGACCAAAATGGTAAATACCAAGAAACCGATTGTATTTATACCGAAAAGCCCAAAGGACTCGAAGATTTGCTTAGACAAATTTCTGTCAAAGAGTTCGGTGTCAAATCCAAAGAAGATGTTAAGGTTGTATACAGTGGAGGTGGAGAACGTCCTTTCGACGCTCGTGAGCAATGGACCGATGCTTGTAATTTATTTACTTTGCGAGAAGGCGTTTCTGTAGGCTATGATCGCAATTACAAAACCGCCAAACACTTCAACGAGATTATGTTGGCAAATGGAGAAAAGACCTCAGATTATCCAGAATTTACCGATTATATAGTCGAGAAAAATAAAAAACGATTTAGAAATCAAATCAATCGACACGGTGATAAACAAGCCATTAAACACGTTTTACACGCCGAAGATTTATTGACATTCATTGCCGAAAAAGACTTGGATTTAGAACAAACGAAAACACTCGTTGCATCCGTGAAAAACACAATGATTTTGTTGTCCTCTAATGAATTGTCTCGTGCCAGAGGTGGCTCACATTGTATGACAATGCCATTGCTAAGAATGGATTGATTGTAGGCTTTAAATATACTTGCCAGATGGGCAAGCTGCAAAATAAATTTAAATTTTTGAACGGAACGGATTTGCTTCGGACGAAAGTGTGTCCCCGCTATCCGCTACTATGGCGGTAGGATTCTCCTTTTTATATCGGGAATTGGTACAGACAAGGCATGCCTTGTCTCCTACGTACCACTGGGAAACGAATACCGCCATATCCGCTACTATCGGGCGTAATATCTCTAGGATTACGTTCTTCGTCGGAAATTGCATCCATCCGCTTCACGCTATGCATCTGTGTTTCTAGCTCAGCCACAAGATTTTGCGGCTCCATATTAAATCTTGAATTTTAAATTTTAAATCTTGAATTTACAACAAACCACCAACACCATCTTACTCATTCGACCTGCCAACTTCCAATTCAATGCAGAAACGGCAGTCTCCAATGAGTACCAAAACCAACTTGATTTGTCGAGGGACGAGGTCAAGAAAAGAGCCGTAGCCGAATTCGATGCAATGGTACAAGGACTCCAAGGCAAAGGTGTCAATGTATTGGTTTATGATGATACTGCTGATCCCATTAAAGCCGATGCTGTATTTCCCAACAACTGGATCAGCTTACACCAAAATGGAAACATCATCACCTATCCAATGTGTACACCCAGCCGAAGAATCGAAAGACGCCTTGACATCATCGAAGATTTAAAAAAACAATTTGATGTCAATGCCGTCATTGATTTATCGGTACACGAAAATCGTGACCAATTTCTAGAAGGAACAGGAAGCATCGTATTCGACCATCCCAATAGAATCGCCTATGCCTGTTTGTCTCCTAGAACCCATCAAAACATCCTCAATCAATTGTGTGAGTTGATAGACTACAAAGCAGTTGTTTTCAATTCATATGGCTCAACAGGGCAAGCAGTCTACCACACCAATGTAATGATGTGTGTAGGGCAAAAGTTTGTAGTAATTTGTTTGGAAAGCATAACAGATGCAGCAGAACGTCAAATGGTCAAAGACAGCATCAAAGCAACAGGGCACGAAATAATTGACATCACCCAAGAACAAATGAACGACTACGCAGGCAATATGCTTGAGGTACGTTCCAATGAAGGAAAGAACCTCTTGGCAATGTCACAATCTGCTTACGATGCTTTAACCGAAACACAAAGAAGCCAACTCGAACAATACTGTGAACTCATTCCATTCGACATTACCACCATCGAAACAGAAGGAGGGGGCAGTGTTCGATGTATGATGGCAGAAGTACACCTCCCTAAAAAGTAATTTTAAATTTTGATTTTTCAATCTTAAATTACACCAAATTTTAAATCTTAAATCTTCAATTTTGAATTCCAAAACCCTCACCACACCAGCAGAAAGATTCGAGAATCTTCCAGACTATCCATTTGCTCCCAATTATCTCGAAATAGGAGATGGACTCAAAATGCATTATGTAGACGAAGGCAATAAAGATGCTGAGATAGTTTTACTCTTGCATGGTGAACCAAGCTGGTCTTTCCTCTACCGTAAAATGATTCCCACCATAGTCGAAGCAGGTTACAGAGCCATTGCCCCCGACCTCATTGGTTTTGGCAAATCAGACAAGCCAATCGAAAGAGCTGCCTATACTTATGCAACTCACTTAGATTGGCTCAAATCTTTTATTGACCAAATGGAAATCGAAAATGCGAGTCTCTTTTGCCAAGACTGGGGTGGGTTACTGGGTTTGAGATTGGCGGCAGAAAACGACCATTATTTTGCTAGAATCGTAGCAGCCAATACCATTTTGCCTACAGGAGATATACCAGCCAACAAGGCTTTTATGAAGTGGAGGGAGTTCTCACAAAATGTACCAGAATTCCCCATCGGACCAATGATTGACAAAGCAACGGTAACAGAACTTTCACCTGAAGTCATTGCGGCTTATGATGCTCCATTTCCATCAGAAGAATACAAAGCAGGTGCTCGTATGTTTCCCGTCTTGGTCCCCATCACCAGCGACGACCCACATACAATTCCCAACCGACAAGCTTGGCAACAATTTCAAAAATGGGAAAAACCATTCCTGACTCTATTTAGCGATTCGGACCCGATTATGAAAGGATTGGAAAAAGTGTTTCAAGGAGTCATACCAGGAGCCAAAGGACAGCCCCATACCATCATCAAAGGTGGAGGACATTTTTTACAAGAAGACAAGGGCGAAGAAATTGCTCAATTGATGGTGGAATTTATAAAACAGACACCATTCTCCTAGAAGATTGTTATTAAAAAAAGTGTAATCTGCGAAGGCGATTGAACGAAATAAAATAGCCCCAATAGAAACGGATATGGTGGACCATAGCGGAATGTAGAGACACACGGTCGTGTGTCTGTACGTGCGTGGCGGTGCCCCTTGTCTATTCCCACACCACCATAGCAGTGGAAGCGGGTAAATCAGTAGCGATGATCCCTATGCATCGGGATTGCTCCTAATTAAATTTATTTTTATTACTTTGTAGGATATTAATTACGGATTATCCTATGAACACTTATTATAGATTGTATACAGTGCTCTTGTTGGGAATGCTTTTGCTGTGCAGTTGTGCTACTTATCACAAAACATATGTTCATCAAGACGACCAAGCAGGAATTACGACTTCACTTCCCACTGAGGAAAAAATAGAAACGCTCTATTTATTGGGCGATGCAGGCTCACACAAGAATTACGATAAGAAACAAAAATACCTATACGAACATCTGCGTAAATCATTACAAAATGCAGATGACGAAAGTAGCTTTGTGCTTTTGGGTGACAATATTTACCCCGCAGGAATGCCCAAGAAAGATGATCCTAGCAGAGCTGAAGCAGAACAATACATCAATGACCAATTGGATATTGTCAGAGGGTCAGGCTGTAAAACCTATGTGATACCTGGAAATCATTGCTGGAATTATATGCGAAAGGGCGGCTTAAAAGCGGTCAAGCGTCAAGAAAAATATGTACAAAATTATTTTGAAGATCAGAAAGTACATTTTTATCCAAGTGATGGCTGTGGTGATCCTGTAGTTAAGAAAATAGCCAAAGATTTGTATTATGTATTTATAGATACACAATGGTGGCTACAAAACTGGAAAGAAGAAAAACACATCAATCAAGGCTGTCACGTAAAATCTCGCCAAGAATTTTTAGAGTCCTTAGAAGAGATTTTTTACAAACACAAGAACGATCAGATAGTGGTAATGCTGCACCACCCATTTTTCTCCAATGGAGAGCATGGAGGGAATTTTGAAGCCAAATCACATTTGTTTCCATTAACGGCAGTTAAATCTAAGTTGTGGGTTCCACTACCTGTACTAGGTTCTATTATGCCCGTCTACCGATCATTGGGAGGGGTGAAACAAGATATTCCACACCCATTGTATCAAGACTTAATCAATGGAGTATTTAGTGTATTGGGACAAAACAAAAATGTCATCTTTGCTTCTGGGCACGATCACAATTTGCAATACTTTAATCAGCGCAATCACCACTTTGTTGTGAGTGGGGCAGGTAGCAAAGCCAATTATGCTCGTAGTGGAGGTGACGCCCGTATGGTTCGTTCTGATATTGGCTATAGCAAAATACACTTCTACAAAAATGGCTCAGTTTGGTTGGATTTTATCATTGTCAATGAAGCCAATCCCAATGGGGAATTGATTTATCGAAAAGAAATTGTAGAACAAAGAGCAGGAACCAAATCCATCGTAAATGACTATCCTTCTGGAGACGAATTGCCCGAAACGATTACTTATGTGCCGCAAGAAGAATTTGCTGCCAAAGGTGTCAAACAATTTTTGTTGGGCAAGCAGTATAGAGATGCCTGGACAACTCCTATAGAGGTGCCTGTAATTAATTTGGAAACAGCAAAAGGTGGATTGACTCCCATCAAAAAGGGTGGGGGAATGGCATCGCATTCTATGCGACTCGAAACCGAAAATGGAGACCAATACATTTTACGTTCAGTGGTCAAGGACTATGGAAAACTACTAGGACCACAATTATCAGATTTAAAAGCTGTCGAGGTGGTCAAAGATCTTAATTCTGCCAGCCATCCCTTTGGCGCATTGGTCATTCCGACCTTGTCTAAAGCTGCCAGTGTATACTATACTGAACCCCAATTGGTTTTTCTAAAACGACAACAAAAATTGGGCTTTTACAATGATTTGTTTGCAGAAGAATTGTATTTATTAGAAGACCGCCCTTCGGGCAATAGAGAGGCTTTTGACAATTTGGGCAATTCCAAAGAAATCATCAGTTATTTAGATTTAATAGAGCGTCAAAAAGAATCCAATCAAATTCGCATTGACCAAGAATGGGCAGCACGATCTCGTATTTTTGATTTGCTCATTCACGATTGGGACCGCCACGATGACCAGTGGCGTTGGGGCAAATATGAAAAAGATGGAAAAAAAGTCTACCGTCCCATCCCTAGAGATAGAGACCAAGCCTTTTACAAATTTGATGGAGTCGTTCCTTGGCTGGTGGGAGTATTTGCGCTTAGAAACTTTAAAGATTTTAAGCCAGATTTAAAAGATGTCGCTTGGCAAAGTTTCAATGCCCGTACCTTCGATCGTTACTTTATCAATGAATTGGAATGGGCAGATTGGGAAAAACAAATCGAATACATACAAGCCAATGTAACCGATGAAGTCATTGAGGAAGCGGCAAAACAACTGCCTGCCGAAGTCTACGAAAACAACCACAAAGAATTGATTTTTAATTTAAAATCTAGAAGAGACAAACTTAAAACCATCATCCGAAAATTGTATGACTATTTATCTTTGACGGTATCTGTTGTAGGTTCTAATGAAGACGAAGGTTTTGAGGTAAGCCGTTTAGACAATGGCGATGTACGAGTACAAATGTTCGATTTGTCCAAGAAAGGCAAAAAGAAAGATTTGCTCTACGATCGTACCTTTCTCAAAGGAGAAACCAAAGAAATTCGTTTGTATGGATTGGCGGGCAAAGACGATTTTAAGATTGAAGGAGAAAGCTCTAAATCAATCAAAGTCCGCATCATTGGCGGATTTGGAAAAGACGAAGTGAAGGATGTCTCCAAAGTAGGCGGCTTGGGCAAAAAGACCTTTGTCTACGACGAAGCCAAAGGCATCAAAATTAAGAGTGAAGGAGAGGTGAAGGATATGACAGGACCAGCTTTAGACGAAAACGATTACAACCGTTGGGGGCACCATTACAACAACACCATTGAATATCCCATTTTGGGGCTTACACCTGACGATGGGTTTTGGTTGGGATTGGGTTTTGTGACCACCACACAGGGTTTTAGAAAATCACCGTACAAAGCCAAACACAATTACTCGTTTAGTTTTTCGCCTACTAGCCGAAATGCATTCAATTTATCGTATCAAGGAGATTTTATCAGAAACATTTTCAACTATTTAGATTTAAATCTTGGTGCGCAGGTCAATCGACCTATTTACACCAATTATTTTGGGTTGGGCAACAACAGTGTCAAGACCACCAACGAATTTGAATTCAATTGGGTAAGACTCAAGCAATACCAAGCACATGCCTATCTCAAAAAATCTTGGGTCAACAATAGATTCTATTTCTATCTAGGACCACAGTTTCAAAGTTGGGCAGCCGAAAACGTAGCAGGTCGGGTCATTGACGACGCTTCTTTTGGCATTGGGGAAGCCGAGATCGCCCGACGCAATTATCTAGGGGGAGCTTTGGGCTTTAAAATCGAAAGCAAAAACAACAATGTCTATCCTAGAGATGGATTGATTACAGATTTGGGATTGACCATCTTAGGCAATTTAGATGAAAGTGAACGCCTCGAATTGTACAATGCTGCTCAGACCTTTTACTTTACCTTTGGCAATCGCATAGCCTTTACCTTTGCATCTCGTACAGGCTGGAGTATGGCAAGAGGCGATGTACAATTTTACCAATATCCTTCCATTGGCAACAACAATTTTTTGCGTGGATTTAGAAACGACCGATTTAGAGGCAAT
>JAHDIA010000300.1 GCA_020631035.1 Chitinophagales bacterium
CGAATACTCTCTAGCTGTTCGCCCATTTGGATTTCCATAAAGTACAATCCACTTGCCAAATGATGAATGTCGATTAAATGTTGGCTTTGTCCTAAGATGTTTAATTGTATTGGCGCATTTATTTGTTGTCCTAGAGCGTTGTAAATGGTTAATTGTGTAGTTTCAGTCAGGGCTTCTTTAAAGTGTACTTGAACAAAATTCTTGGCTGGTATGGGACGAATGCTCGCCCAAGTATTTGAATTGTTTTCCAAGATAGTCAAGCCGACTTTGGGTTCGGTTACAATGTCGATGGTCAAGGTATCATTGTCGTGAACCTCATCACTGATACCATTGGGGTTTTCGCTCCACACTTTTAAAGTATAGGTATGGTCACCGCCAAAATCGAAGGACCCAATGACCAAATCATCAGATTCGTTTTGTGCCAAATTGGGATTGGCTTCGTACATAAATACCTCTTGTGGCATACCATCCATTGTCCAGTGAATTTCAGCAGTTTCCAAATCTTCTAAGCCAAAATTTCTAAATCCAACTTCAATATCATACTCTTTGGGCTCAATATCTGTATCGGGAGCAATCAAGTGGGTTACTCCAACATCGTGGGTAGCCTCACAAGCAGGTATACTAATTAAAAGATTGTCCCCACCACAATTGGTCGTAGTATCATTCAACAATCGTAGATCATAATAGTTGGTCTCCCCATCAATGGGCAAAGTCAGTAAAAGTACATTGTCATCTATGTCTATACCCAAGGCATTGTCTACAGCACTACCCAACAAAATGCTTTCTTCACTCAAATGTTCTACATCAAACATCACCTCAAAGCTAGACAAATTGATACAGTTGCTGCCTACATCCACCACTTCGGGAGGGTAGAGCGTTTGAATAGGGATTGGTATACATTCACTGAATACAATACAGGCTCCCTCTTCAATACTTTGCCCCAAATCATTGCTGATGTTTTCCAATTGTGGACCATTGATTTCCAGTCCACTAAACTTAAAGTAAGAAACACCCATTATACACAAATCGCCCTCATTTTCAATAAACTCAAAATGCCCTTCACGATCATAGGCAATGATGTTGCCATCTCTCAGCAACAAAAAACTAGTTTCAAAATAAGGATGATTTAATGCATCAAAATCATTGACCTCTACATTAAATGAACCCTCTTCACAAATTGAAACAGGAGCGATTTCAATGTCTTCAAATGAGGCAATACAAGAACTTTCAGTACCTCCTATAATAAAAACATGCAACGTATCATTGAAAGGGTTTTGATCATTTGTACCATTGGGATCATTGACCCAAAAAGAAAGCAAGTATTCTTCGCCTTCTTCAAAGTCAAAATAAGCCAAATCTAGAGAGATGGATTGGTCCTCTTGTATAAAAACATAATTTAGGAAAAAGGTGCTTTGAACTTCGTCATTAACTGCCCAACCAACATAAATGCTATCAAGGGTAATGGCGCCAGGATTGCTGATTTCAATAGATAAAATTTCTTGTCCTTCAATACTTTCCGATGGATTGGGACTTAGCAATGCCGTTACACTCGCATCCAAAATAGATTCTACTTCGTCCGCTCCAATGGTAATAGGTAAGCTTCTTGTTTCGCCATCTATATCATTGGTCGTTTCTTGTAGTGGATCGCCTATATTGTACAAAATAGGATTGCTAATGTGTAAATCTACATCACTTACATAAATAGGATTAATGGATACAGAATGTAAATCATGTAAACTTGCTCCTTGCCAGTCAGAAAGTGTTTCATATGCTATTCCACCACATTCAATTAATGTATTACCATATACAAAATAATCATTGTAGTCTAAATCGACTGTTTCGAGATTTTCACAGTCAAACAACATCGCCAATCCTTCCGAACTTCTGTTGGCAAATATGTTGTTGCGCAAATGAAAATTGCCAACCAAATTGGTCCCACCAAGATACAAGGCATTAGAACTGTTGCTATTGTCGCTGTTTAAAATATTGATGTTGTTGTTGTAGACCAATAATTCGTTTAAATTCAAACCAAACAAGCCAATCCCATTTTTGGGGCAAGTAATAAAGTTGTTGTAAATATAGACATTGCCTGTTTCTGTATCATCTCCTGCAAAATTGGCAATAGAAATACCATCTTCAAAAACAAAATTGCTCAAAATATTTTCTTCAATCAATATCTGATTATTGGTTGCTTCGCCCAAATCAATACGCAACAAAGCAATGTTGTTGTTCATATTATTGGAAAAAGTATTCTTGGTAATTTGAGCAGTAGTGCTAAAATTGAACAGCACATCCTCATTGTAAATACTGCTGATATTCAAAGTGGCATTGGTAAATGTATTGTGACTAATCACAATTTCATCAGATTGGTTAAAATAACAGGCATTGGCAAAATTTTGAAATTCATTGTGTTGTATGTCAATGTCTTTACAGCCAATGACTTGAAATCCCTTGCTCAAAACACAGTTCTCCATTGTAATACATTCAGAAGAAACAATGTTGAGTGATTCCATAAAGCTGATGTTTTTAAAAACAATACCTTTTACTTCACTGATGGAACTGGGCGCAGTGATGACAACATCATTGACATTGCCACTGGCTGATTGAAAGGTGATGGGAAATGTACAGGCATCAAAGTTGGCATCCATATTAAAATCGCTCATAAACAAATCATCATAAGTTCCTGACTCCAAATTAAAGACAAGCTCTCCTTTAATGCCCAGTTCTTCCAATGAGTCCACAACCGACTCAATGGTGGGGAAATATAGGCTATTGGGACCAATATCGAATGCACCCTCCATTGGTTTGCCATCCAGTATACCTGGAATGCCATCAAAGATACAAGGCGTTTCATCGGGTTCAAAGGTGACACATTCGGGAATTTCTACTTCTACCCCAAAAGCCTCTTGTATTTGGTCGGCAATGGAACAAGAACGGAAAGAAGCAAATTTGGCATATACATCTTCTATGTGTTCTTCCCAATACTCAACATCAAACCAATTGTCAAAACGGGCAAAATATTCCTCAATATGCGGAGCCATATATTGGGCGTAAGTAATGGTTTCGCAAGCCACTCTTTCAGGTGTAAAAGTGGTATTCATATGCAACTGAAACAACTCTATAAAACGGTTTTTAAAATGCTCGTTCTCAAAAAGCTTGAGTGCAGGCATAATGGTATTGTAGGTAGTATTCTCTCCTGCATTGTTCAAAAAGTTGGTCAGGCTTGGGCGGTCTGGAAAACGCAGAGCAAAATCAAAATCAAACATAATCCATCGCCATTTGGCGTTTTCATCTGTATCGTCTTTCCAATAACGCATATTGTTACTCGGCCAATCGTAATTGCAAACCCACATTTCTGTGATCAAATAGGTCAGGTATTGTTCAATGTCTATTTTGCTTTCTATATAAGCATATACCTCTGGATCAGTAACATCATTTTCTTCGACATAATTGAACAATTCGATGTATTCATCGGCATTGCCTTCAGAACAGCATCCCCCAGTAAAGGGAGTATTGTTTAGCAAGGTGACACTGTCTTTGTCTGCCCCATAATTTGTTTCTAAATAATATTTGTCAATGCGTTCACGCAAATTGTACAATCCCCAAAATTCCCCATTGATGAAAACCACAACAGGACGAGTCGCCATTCTTTGAGCGTCAAGGTCTCTTGCCAAATTGCTTACCAACTCATCCGACATATAGGTAGAGTTAGACGATTCTTGCGCACGCAAAACCAAACGCTTGTATTCACCAAGTTCCTTTTCAGGAAAAAATGGATATTCAAAATAATTGTCCTTATCATATTCAGAACGAGCATACAAACGCAGCGACTTCTGACGATTCCTACGACTTCCGCCTCCGTGAATACGCAAGCCACCATCTAAATCAAGCAATTCATCATCCATAAAAAATTCATAATGCACATCACGTTCCCATTCTCTACCTCTTTTAAAACAGTTCATAGAGTGTTCACTCGTTCCATTGTAGTTACTCCCTATTACATAAATTCCTTTGTCATCGTCAAACAAATTGTCTGGATCAGAGACAATCGAAATGAGCGGCAAAGTATAACGATCAAAGTCGGGATGTACCATATAGGTCTTGGTGTATATCTTACTAACAGGAATATCATTGTAATATATTCTTGCTCTAATCGTGTTTATTTTAAATACTTCGCCTATAGGCTCATAAGAGGTAGCAGTAGTTTGAAATTGAGATGAACTATAGTAATTGGGTTCTCCCACTCGTGAGATTACATCAATGGGACCAGTATACAAAGAGTCACTGGGACTTGGATCTGAACCATTTCGGGTAAAATAGATTTTAAAGTTGTCATCCTCAAAAGCTTCTTCTGGAAAAATACTGAGTTCAAATTCGGTGGGATATTGTCCAGCGGGGTGAGAAAAATCCAGTTGGCGTTTTGGAGAGCTGCCAGCATTGCTACTATTGGGAGTACCTTGGTAAAACTCAGCCCATTCGCCCCCAGCATCCATCAAACGAGCATAGGTTTGATCGGCAACCAAATGATGTTCAGCTACAAAATCAAGTAGATTGCCAAGATTATCATACAAAAGCAAATCTTGACCACCCGAAGCAATACCAAAATTGGTATGCGCTTCATTGCCCACTAGTGTATCTTTACCAGATGCAAAAACAATTAAAAAGTCTTCTGGAGCCAACTCAATTTGTGGAAATGACCACTTAGATGGATTGTTGGGGTCATCTGTCAGTGTAAAGCCTTCTAAGTCTATTGTCGCATCGCTTGAATTGTACAACTCTATCCAATCTTGGTGCTCATCGGCATAGTCGGTGATGGAGTTTTCATTGAAAGACATAAATTCATTGATGACCAATTGGTTTGACGACACATATTCTGCTCCATTGTTATTGGATTCATTGGGAGTGCTTTGAGCAAAGATAAGCCAATCCTCATTGCCATCACTTTCACGACCATAAGATTGATCTGCTAGGAGGTTTTGTGAAGGAGCATAGTCAATGACCACACCGTCATTATTGCTTAGAATAAGCGATTCACCTGAACTGTTAATCAAAAAGTTGGTATGTAACTCATCCGATAAATAATTTTTCCCTGAAGCAAAAATTAGCAAGTATTCACCCGATGCAATGCTTACATCTGGGAATGTCCATTTGTTGAGTGAATCGGCATTGTCTGTCAAATGAAATCCCGACAAGTCAATACTTTCTTCCCCTCCATTGTACAACTCTATCCAATCGCTGTGTGCGCCGTCAATGTCTACAATGCCATTTATATTGAGCGATAAATATTCGTTGATGAACAGTGGTAGGCTTGTTTCAATCAAAACACCTTCTTCATTGCTGGCATTGGGACTTGCTTGTGAAAATTTGCCCCAATTGTTGCCCCCATCTGTAATACGGCCATAAGATTGGTCATTGACCAAAGGAGTAGCACCAAGCAAATCGAGCAATTGTCCATCTGCATCGCTTAAAAAAAGAGCTTCGCCCGAAGACTTGATTGAAAAGTTGGTGTGCAATTCGCCTGTGATGTAGTTATTGCCCGAAGCAAACACCAACAAAAACTCCCCTGCGGCTATTTCAACTGCTGGAAAGGACCATTTTTGCAAATCCTCAACATCATCGGATAGGCTATATCCTTCAAGATTGATGGATTCATCACTTTTATTGTACAATTCTATCCAATCAGAATACGCCCCATCTACATCAGCAATGGTACTGACGTTTTTGGACATAAACTCGTTGATTAACACATCTTGAGCCAAACTTTTTTCTGCAATAAAGCTAAAAAAGAGGCTCAATATCAACCCTTTGCTTACTATATTATATGGAGGTGATGACATCAAAATTAATTTATTGTAGAATGATAAATTATACGACGCAAACCTTTCAAAGTTCTTGAACAACAAGCTTTTTAATATTTATTTTATTGTAAGGTTTGTCTATAACTATACAAGCAAATTTAAGACAGTCGAAAAGTCAAAAAGCAACAGCTTTTTAAGCATAATTTTAGGATATATCTCTTATATACCATTTGATTTTGAATGGTTTATGGAACGGCACGCTGATCCTTCGAGCTTTCGGGTGTCCCTGCTATCCGTTTCTAGTCCCGATTTGCTGCGCATCGGGAGCTATCCACTACTATCAGGCGTAGACATCGCTTCTTTGGGTGCTGCGTTGCTTCGCTTTTCCATCCGCTACACGCCCAAATAATTATAAATTATGCGTTACACATTAGGCAAACTGGTCAGCCAATTCACAATTTATAATGCACACAACTCATAATTAAAATAGTGTCGGATGTAGCGGGTGGATGCAATTTACGACGCAGCCTAAAATATGCGCCCGATAACCAGACCAAAACCTAGCCTAGAACCACGCACATTGCCCCATAAAAAGCATATTCATTGACAATTTTGGGAGAGTGATTCTTAAACAAATAGTAGGGAGCCACAGGCGACTGGATAGCTTGTTTAAGAGTTAACTCTCTTCAGCAAAAATTGTCAATGAATGTAAAATATATAAAAAAACGGAGTATCCTAAAAAGGATACTCCGTTGCATTTTTGTTTTGTTTGTTTTTTTAGTAAGACCACAAATCAAGTTCTTGGTTGAGCATTTGCTCTTCAATGCGTTCCCCTTCTTTGAGGGCGTCTCGACCAGTGGCATAGTCCGAAATACGTCTATCACGAGGGTTGGACTCTTTCATAATATAGCTGTCGAAATAGCGATCTTCAAATACTTTGTGCCAGCTCATTTTGATGGCGTCATTGTAAGGATTGGTAGCCTCATATTTTGCCAAATGCTCTCTGACATCTGGATAGTAGACCCAGAACAAAGCTTCTTGACCACGAACCGAACCGTCGTCATTACGAACGTCACGGATAGGCGAAATACCAATGATGCGACAAACCATCATAGAAGTTTCCTCATCAAACAACCAATCTTCTTTAAGTCTGAATTTACTAAAAGCAGAAGGGTCAAACTCATTGTAAGTAACTTTACTTACATACTCATCCAAATCGTAATCGTATACATCTACTGTATCTACACTAGACAAACGAGAGCGAATGTCCTGAGCATAAGCCTCGTCATAGAAGTTATCTTGATCGAAGATACGGATGTCAGGATTTTTTTGGATAACATCTAACAAGACATTGATAAAGGGTTGGCTGGGGTTAACGAAAGGAACATTCATCTTTTCGTTGGTATCAATGACTCGCCAAATTCTTTTTGACCACAATACATCGGCTTCACGAAGGTGGTCGTAAGGCAGTGCCACTCTTTGTTTTTGGGTAATCTTTTCATAAGCTCCATCTTGTACCAATGGTTCTTTGAACTCAATACCAAAATCCAAACCAGAGCGATCATTGTTGC
>JAHDIA010000301.1:0-2395 GCA_020631035.1 Chitinophagales bacterium
AAGATTTTAAGATAGTTAAAGTTACCCCTAAAACTTTTGGGAAGGATAGCAATTCTATTTTGTGGGATGTTTTTGGAGTTTCTGAACGCCCCCAAACATCAAAAGAGCAATTAGACACTTTGTATGAATTGCTAGAAGATGAGAGCAAGCAAAAAGAAGCCCAAGCATTGTTGGAAGAATTGACAAAGCAATTGGGCGAAGATGATCCCGAAATATTGAGGGCAAAACTACATTTTGAGTTTCAAAACGATGCAGATTGATTGATGAAGTATATTGAAAAAAAGGCAAATAACGAACCTCAAAGTCTGATAGAACATAGGTCAACTCCCAATGCTACATTTGAAGGGTGCAATAAAAACGATATTCGAGAAGCTTTGATTCAAGAACAAGGTGGGATATGTGCGTATTGTATGAAGCGAATTAATAACAAACGGAATACAGAACTGAATAAGTATTATACAGAAATAGAACATTATAGATCACAAGATGTGTACAATGGGCAAGATGGGAAAGCCGATTTGAGACTAAATTATCAGAATATGTTAGGGGTGTGTAATGGCAATTCAGGACAGCCTACAAACAAACTACATTGTGATAAAAGCAAAGACACTGAACAAAACAAAAAGTTTTTACCACTCAAAATTGACCCCTTGAAGCCAAGCTGTGAATACTTGGTTCAATTTAGGGGAAATGGGGTGGTGTTTTCTACCAATGAAGAAATTGACGTAGAGCTTACAAAGGTTTTGAATCTCAATGAAGAAAACTTGGTGAAAAATCGAAAAATAGCCATTGATTTTGCCATTCAGTCCATTAATACCAAACAGAAAAAGAAGAAAGTAAAAAAATGGTCCATTGCTATGATACGAGAGGAACAAAACAAATGGGCAAAGCTTTACAACACAGGATATAAAGAATACTGCCAAGCAGTAATCAACTATTTAGACAAAAAATTAAAGCAATACCAACAATAAATCCTTCCCTTATCCCCTTTAGTACACTGGAAGACCTTACATTTGCATCTTACACAGAAAAAATAAACTATGAAGAAAATAATCATACTATTGTGTGTCGTATTATTGGGTTCTGTTTTCGTTTACGGACAAAAAGAACGCAAAGTCATCATCAAAACCAATTATGGGAAGATTAAGATGAAATTGTACAATGATACGCCGCAGCACCGAGATAATTTTGTCAAACTCGCCAAGCAAAAATTTTACGATGGAACACTTTTTCACAGGGTGATACCTGAATTTATGGTGCAAGGCGGCGACCCAGATTCCAAAAATGCCGAAGCGGGCAAACGTTTGGGCGGTGGAGGCTTGGATTATACCGTACCTGCCGAATTCAACAAAAAGTATGGACACAAAAGAGGTGCGTTGGCGGCTGCTCGAACGGGTGACGCAGTCAATCCCGAAAAAGCTTCGTCCAGTTGTCAGTTCTATATTGTAGTGGGCAAAGTGTATACCGATGCCGAATTGACTCAATTGGAACAACGAATGAAAGTTAAGTTTACCGATGAGCAGCGACAAGCTTATACTACGATTGGTGGAACGCCTTTCTTAGATCAAAACTACACCGTCTATGGAGAGGTAACCGATGGAATGGATGTGATAGACAAAATTGTCAACTTGGATAGAAATAGTGCCGACCGTCCCAAAGAAGATGCCGTAATGTTGAAGGTAAGGGTGAAGTAATTATAAGTTGTGAATTGAAATTTATAATAAATTTAAAACAATACACTATATTTGTAAATGCATCCCAAGAATTGGGATGCATTTTTCTTTAATTAAAACTTATGAAATGAGAAAATTAACCTATTTGTTCGTCTTGCTGATGTCTGTAGGATTGGTCTTTTCCTGTTCTGATGATGATGACGAAATGGACGAAATGCAAGAACAAGAAAATATGAATCAATGTAGTACAATGGGTACGTTTACAGCTACAGTGAATGGAGAGACTTGGGAACACAAGGATTTTTCTAATACCTTGATAAAAGTAGAACAAGATCCACTAACAGGTGCAAATCTTCCAGTGGTTCGTTTGGATATTCGCTCAAGCAATGCTGCTGGTGAGCAAATCATAGTGAGCCTTACCAATTTGCCAGATAATATAAGCTCAGACTGTGTTAGGGTAGAGAGCTATACAGCCATAGGAGATTGCAATGATGTCGGTTGCGAAGGAGCATTATTGACTTTTGTGGATGCTGCTGGTGTACCTAAAATTGCCAGTATTATTAGTGATCCTATTGCCATTGAAGTTACTTCTTGTGATGAATCTAGCAAAACAATATCGGGTACCTTTAGTGGGGAAATCACAGATTTTTTTTCAGAAAATCAAGATGTATTGTATGAAATGTCTGGTTCTTTTACAGGCGTTTGTTATAGTGTGCTAGAGC
>JAHDIA010000301.1:2405-7349 GCA_020631035.1 Chitinophagales bacterium
ATAAAATGTACAAAACAAAAATGGGCAGGGTTTTTTATAACTCCGCCCGTTTTTGTTTTACAAACCTGCATTTTTTAAGCGTTCGATCAAACTGCGTTTGCGGGTGTGGTTTTCTTTGATGTCTGCTACAAAATTGAGTATTTCTTGCTTTTCAGCTTCATTGCTTGCTTCCTCCAAAAATTGTTTTAAATGCATAACAGCTTTGGCATAAGCATGAGCATAACCTCGTTTTAAATCTATTTTGATGTTGCGCAAAATATCTTCTTTGTATTTAGCCTGTTGCTGAGAGCTTTGCTGAACATTTGTTTCAGAGGCTGTTTTTTTAGTCCTAGTCTTTGTTTTTTCTTCTGCTTTTTTCTTTTTGCTTTCGGGCTTTTTCTTCTTGTCTTTACTTGCTGTTTTTTTCTTTTTCTTTTTAGTTTCTTCTTTTGTTTGTGTTGCTTTGCTTTCTGGTTTTTTCATTCCAAAAGCTATGAGCATTTCATCTAGCGACATTGCCTCATTGGTAGTGGGCAAATTTTGCTTGGATGTTTGGAGCTTATTCAATTCAATTTTTAAATCCATCTCCACTTTTTTATCACCTTCTACTAAGCGTAAGAGATAGGCATCTTTTTGTTTTGAAGAGAGGCTTTGAATACCAGGCAACCAATCTATTTGGACTTTTTTGACATCAATACTTGGACTAAAACGTCGGGCGGTCTTGATCCAATCTTGCTTGAATTCAAACAATTTGTTAAAACTGCTAAGTGCCGAATTCGCTTTTTTTAAATTGGGAGGAATAAAATTTGCTGGAATACTTTTGGGCAGATTTAGTTTTGCATTAGGATCGAACTTGAGCATTTCATATTTCTCAGCAATTATTTGCAGCCAAACCGAAAAGAGCAAGCGGTAATCTTGTTGAAGAATGTCGTTTCGCAATGAGAGGAATTGGTCTAGATAACTGTCATCTTCATCAATCCAAAAACCTCTTTCTTCCTCGTGTGAATAAATATCAATGATGACCCATTTTTTCTGTTGATATATTTTTAAAGAAGTACCAAATTCATCATCATTAAAGGAGTCATATTTTTGGAGGTGTTTAAGGTCTACTAATTCTTTGGGAAATTTAAACATCAAACGCAGTGCCCCCCAATTTGCCATATAGTACATCGCATCAAAATAATCAATCAATGCCTTTTCTTCGTCTTGGCGAAAATCGCTGTAGGCATAAGTAAAGCGTGCCTCCCAATCTGTGGCTTCCGTTCTACTGGACCAACTATTGACTTCTTCTTTTTCTTTTTTAGACAATGGAGTATCTATGCGACGAAATTCGTATAATTGAAATTCACTCATTGGTTGAAAAATTTAGAGTGCAAATTTACAATAAAAATACTTTAATTCAGACAATCATTTTTTGATATAGTGTTTGTTTATTTATGTCCACCAGATTTGGCTACAAGAAAGTTCACTCTGGTTAACTTTTTATGTTTTGTCGGTACTACACTTTCATCCTTCCCCATACGCTACGCCAATCATTTGAGTACAAAAAAAATGTGACACCAATTAAAGTGTCACATTTTTGATAGGTCTTTTTTAAAGTTTAAAATTCCTCGCCCAACCAAGCCTTGTACAATGCCTTTTGTTTAGCAGTTGCTTTGGCTTTTTTGACAATGCGGAAACTGTGTTTTGGATTCGCAACCAATTTGACATTTATCTCTCTCAACATTCCTGCTCTACTAATGGTTAGAGTGATTTCTTCACCTACTTTGAACGATTGAATCCAATTGCTGATGTCGTCACTAACTCTATAACCATTGATCGCCAAAATTTCGTCATTGGCATTGAGACCAGCCGACCAAGCCGCACCCTCACGATCTACTTTAGAGATGAGCAATTTGCCCTCTTCCTTTTTGGTGTTAATTCCCAAAAATGGACGATTGCTACCAGCATTGTTGTCGGTCAATTCCAAACCAGCATAACCCAAATATTTGTTGTAATCCAACTGACCTACACCATAAATGTATTGATCGAAAAACTCTGTACAAGGTTCGCCAGCTACTTCTTTGATGACCTCTTGCATCTCTTTGTCGGTAAAACCAACATTGCGTTTTTTGTAGAAATCTTCATACAAGGAGCGCATCACATCGTCTAGGCTCTTTTTACTGTTAGTGGCATTTCGAATCGCCAAATCCATCAAGACAGCAACCCCTGCTCCTTTGGTATAATAAGAGACACAACAGTTGTCGGAGTTTTCGTTTTTGCGGTAATACTTAATCCAAGCATCAAAACTAGCATCGGCTAAAGATTGTACTTTGGCACCTGGGGTATTTTCGCAATAGTTGAACACATTTTCCAACATTTTGAAGTAGTCTTCTGGAGAAATGAACTCTGCTCTACGCAACAAATACTCGTCATAATAACTGGTAAAACCTTCGGCTACCCAAAGCAAATTGGTGTAGTTTTCATTTTCGTAATCAAATGGACCAAGTTGTTTAGGACGAATGCGTTTGATGTTCCAAAGGTGGAAATACTCGTGCATTGCCAAACTCAAAAAGCGAACATAGCGGTTGTAAGGCTCAAAATTCCAACGAGGATAAATCAAACTGGTAGAGTTCAGATGCTCCAAACCACCATAGCTGTTTTCGGTACTCAACAAAATGAAGGTATATTCTTCGCAAGGATTGTCGCCAAACATTTCGGTTCCTACATCTACTATGCGGACAAAATCTTTTTTCATTTGCTCAGGATCGTAATTGCCTACACCATCAATGGCGATGTAGTGTGGAATGCCCTGAGCAGTAAATTTGTGAATTTGTTGATTGCCAATGAGAATTGGTGCATCAAACAAAATATCGTAATTGGGTGCTTTGCGTGTCCATTTGTCGCCATCAGTTTTGAGGCTAGTAGAAACCTCTTTCCAGTCTGGGTGGGGGTTGATTTTGACAGTTGAGGGCAAACCAATGCCACTGTCAGGGAACATAAAAATACTTGTTCCATTCAAATAGGCTTTGTCTGCATCAATAAAGCTGGTACGGACACTCAATTCAAAACAATAGATATTGTATTTTACAGTAAGTGAATTGACGTTTTTTGTTGGAATTCGCCACGCATTTTTTCTGATTTTCTCATATTCTAGCGTTTTTTTACCCGATACTACTTCAAAGGTTTCTACATTTTTGGGAAACTCTCGAACCAAGTAGGAACCAGGTGTCCAAACAGCCATTTTAATGTCAAGAACATCTTGGTCAATATTGTCGATTTTCATTTCAACCTCAACATAATGGGTATGAGGTTCAGGAAAGGACAGTTCATAACTGATTTTTAAATCTTTTGCCGCTTCAGTCGCAACAGGAATCGGTAACTCTTCTTTTGCCATCATATCAATACTTACTATTAGTAAAAGAAACGCCCATAAGAACGTATATGTTTTCATGTAAATGTATTTAGCTTCTTCGGGGAATTATAAGATCACTTAATTTTACGGTTTATCTTAATATTAAGTTGTATAGCTTGGGGTATTAAGACCTAAAAATGCCACAAAGGTAAGCTTTTTCGAGCGAAAACATTGAAAAACAGTAGAAAAGGCGTGTTGGTGAGCTGTTAAAAAGCAAAAAGACAGTGGGAAGACATATAGGGATTATGGTAAATTTTTCCTTTTTTAAGTAGTCTGACATAATTAAGGTTATATTTGGGATGAGCTTATTTTTGAGCTTATACAAGGCGAAAAACGCAGTCCTAGCAGAGCTAAGGCGAGTATTTTCAACGAAGTAGAAGCCAAAAAGAAGCCATCAAAAATGTTAAGATAAATTTGTCTGACTACTTATATAAGAATTTCATAAATGGATTTGTACGGAAGGTGGATTTTTATGTTTGTTGGTATTATGCGTGAAACAAACCGCCTCATAATTAGGCGGTTTGTGTATTAGGGAACTATATCTGAATAAAACTTAAGGTGTGATGTGTTGTTCAAAGTTAGAATATGTGTTGTTTAAAAGCTAGAATATGTGTGTTGTGTCAAAAGTTAGAATGTGTGTGTTGTGTCAAAAGTTAGAATGTGTGTGTTGTGTTAAAAGCTAGAATATGTGTGTTGTGTCAAAAGCTAGAATATGTGTGTTGTGTCAAAAGTTAGAATATGTGTGTTGTGTCAAAAGTTAGAATATGTGTGTTGTGTCAAAAGCTAGAATATGTGTGTTGTGTCAAAAGCTAGAATATGTGTGTTGTGTCAAAAGTTAGAATATGTGTGTTGTGTCAAAAGTTAGAATGTGTGTTGTTTTTTTGTGCGTGTTAGACTAAGTCTACTGTACCCAATTCCAATTGTACTGGATTGTTATTGGTAGTAGGGGCTGTAGTGAGAGAGACAGCATCGTTGCCACCTTGTACTTTGTTGATTTGTTTGGTCGGCAATACTTGTTTGCTCTTTAACAGTTCCAAAAAGTCAGAGATGGAAGTTTGATTGAATATTGTTTGCGTTTTCATTGTACTGTGTTGTGTGTTGTTAAAAATGTGTGTTGTGTGTTTTTCTTTTTGTTGGCGACTTAGAGCAAATCAAGTGTTCCCAGATCAAGTTGTATGGCATTTGTTTGGCTTGCTTGGGCAATGTTATCAGTTGCATTGTCACTGCCTCCTATAACTTTATTGATTTGCATATTAGCCAAAACCTGAACTTTGTTGCTTTTGAATTTGGTTAAGGTCGAAGTCTTGTGTTTTTGAACTTTCATTGTATTGTGTTTTTGGTGTTTAAAATAGTATTGAATTGTTTCTCATTGTTTGATACTTCAAAGATAGGGCAGCTTAGAGTCGAAAAAAATTACAATTTTGAGCCGATGTTTGTGATTTTTGAGAAAAAGCGAAGGATGTAGCGGATGGATAAATGAGGCGACGAAGGACCCACAGAAGCGATGCCTACGCCTGATTGCAATGGAAAGCCCTGTACGGGTAGCCCTTGCGGCTACCCTAAGGCTTGGA
>JAHDIA010000302.1 GCA_020631035.1 Chitinophagales bacterium
AACAACGAGTTCAGGCAATGGCAATGCCCACGAAATACATGTTTCTGATGGTACGCCTCAAGGAACCTTTAATTTAAATGCTGATCCAGACGAATACTACCAACAAAGAAAATTGACGCCTTTCAATGGTAAAGTTTATTTTACTTCGCTTGAATACAATTGGGGGTTAAAAGCAACAGATGGAACGATTGCAGGAACAGAAGAGGTCATTCCTGCCTATGGATACAATGACCCAGCTATTGGGATAGGGGCTGTTTATGACATAGGTTTGTACGATGGTAAATTGGTTATGCAAGCGCAAGACAATTGCTATGGAGCAGAAATGTATTTTAGCGATGGAACCATAGAAGGTACAGACTTGGTACAAGACATTGTGCCTGGTGAAACGGGGTGTTATCCACGAGATTTTATGCAAATAGGAGAAAAGCTCTTTTTTACCATACAAATAGATGATACAACAACAGTAAATGATCCGAGACAGCTATGGGTTTATGATCCCAATCTACCGATAGATTGTAGTGCAATGGCAATTGAGTCTACAGCAACAACACCAATAACAGATAATGAGCCAGGTACTGTTAGTTTTTATGTAACAGGTGGACAAGCACCTTATACTTACCAGCTCAATGAAGAGGAACCCTCTAAATTTGCCACTTTGGATGTAACAACAGGCGGAGAACAAAACATCACCATAGTTGACAATGTGGGTTGTAGTTTGAGCACTACAATCACAGTCGAAGACCAAGGAACAGCATTGCCTACATTGAGCCAAGCACTAGACTTTGAAGTATATCCCAATCCCGTCGAAAATGAAACGCTTTTAAATGTCAAATTACCCACACAAGATGTCGTACAAGTATTAAGCCTACAAGTACACAATTTGGATGGACGTTTGATTTACCAAAAAGAAAATCTCAGAAACCAAACCAATATTCAAATTCCAGTCAAAGAATGGGCAAAGGGAACCTATGTAGTTTCTATACTACAAAAAGGAGTACTTGTCGCAACACAAAAAGTTAATGTTCAATAGAAGCGTGGCGTAGGGGGAAGGATGAAAAGCCTGCCCCATACTTGATATGGGGTTAACCAGACAAAACGCTAGTGAAAGCCAAATCTGGTGGACATAAAAATAAAAAAACCTCCTAAAACCCATCTGGTCTTAGGAGGGTCGTTGCCCATAAATTTTTATTAAATCTAAATCACTTTATTATATAATCTTTATGGGGTAAACAATTAAGGTAAATAATTAAGGGTTTATTTTAATTTGTTTTATTGGACTGCTAAAGCAGGGATCATACCCAACTCTAGCAGTCCAATCTTGAATTTTAAATCTTAAATCTTCAATTAAAAATCCACTACTCTTTAACCACCTTCGCAGCATATTTACTACCATCCTCCAAGATTACTTCTAGGAAATAAATCCCTGTCGCTTTATCAGCAATGTTTTGTTGGATGGCATTCGTACCTGGATTTAGGCTGATATTTTCAAGTGCAAGCAATTGACCGACCATATTGTACAAAGCAACTTGGGCGGTTTGATTTTGCTCACTTGTCAAACGAAGCTCAAAGAAGTCTTGAGTTGGATTTGGTACCGCCTGTACACTCGTCCAATCATTGCTCAAATTGAGGATGCCAGTATTGCTTTCTTCTTCTTCCACTGTTTCAATTTCAAAAGATACATTGCTCGCACTAGGAGCAGCTTCTGAAATCGTCACAAAAATAGGTGCGATGCGTTGACCCATTACATCAGGAATCACTTGGTAGGTTCCATAAGGCAAATCGCCAAAGTCGTACTCACCATTTTCGTCTGTCATAACATAGGCAACAGGATTTCGATCTTCATCCAACAACAAGACAGGAATGTTTGCCATATCATTTTCCGCTTTTCCAGCACCAGCTGAAATCTCCCCTTCGATAAAACCAGGACCACCAGGATTGACACCAGGTGTTAGGTAAATGGTATAGCCTTGATTTGGGGTAACGGGCTGTGCCATAGACCACAACAAAGCATCATTGTAATAAGTAGGCAACATTACCTCATAATAAGGTGAGCCTTCGTTCAAAGCAGCTTTTAAGAACAAAATAGGTTGTGCTAAAAGTTCCTCGCTTACATCAAAACAGAAGCTTGGGTCGCCTGCTTCAAACTCATAAGTTTGCAATGCCATCAAAGTCGTATTAACAGGATCGAAGGCAATGAGGTAAACCGTACCACTCACTTGTTCAGAAATATTGGGGCTACCCGCAAAAACTTCACCGCAAATTTGCTCTACAAAAATAGTTGTATCTCCAACAGTCACACCTGCCAATTCATTGTATTGACAATCACAAAGCGCATCCCAACCCACATTGCAACACCAAGGGTCTTGCTCAATCACTTGTTGGAAAATAGCATCATCCGAACCATAAGGAGACGAACCATTGGCAACAGTCAAACATTCGTTGGGATCAGTATTGGGAAGACTGTCGGTAATGCCCGCAAGTTCATTATAAGCTTGTTGGCAAATGCCATCCCAGAATACATCACAGCAATAACTATCTTGTGCAATCACCGTTTGGAAAAGAGCATTGTCTTCACCATAAGGGCTGCTTTCATTTAAAATGGTTTCACAAACAGGATTGTTGATGGTATCTGACTCAATCACAATCACTTCACAATTGCTCACTTGACAAGTAGCTGTGGCAAGAGTCAAACATACTTCATAGGTGCCTACGGTTTCTACAACAAAGTATGGACTATTGGCATTGGGTGTATACATAACATCTACATTCCAATCATAATTATTGGGAGACAAATCGTTGTAAGGGTAAAGATAAACAGCATAGCCACCCAAATTAGGATCATATCCATATTCATACCCAAAATCAGCATTGCAATAAATGCTATCAGAAGGCGCATCCAAAATCAGCGTTTGACATTGAACATCATAACAACTATCATAAGCAGCTTCCAAGCAAATATCGTATTGTCCATAGTCCAACAAGAAAGATGTTCCATTCGGTGTAAAAGTAATGCCTTCGGCCAATTCCTCATTGATGTATAAATTATAGTAAGTCTCAAATTCAAATTGGTAAGGGTACAAATAGACATCATACAATCCAGTTTGATTGTCATAAATATAGTTCAACTCAAATTCTGCACTACAGTCAGTAGGTTCCACATTTCCACCCAAAGTAATTTCTTGACAGCTAGAATCATAACAATCTCCTGCTACAAGATCCAAACAAACCAAATAGGTTCCCGCAGGTACATCTTCAAAATCTTCGTATTGGTTTCCATCCCAAATGGTATCATTGATTGGACCAAAAATCGACCAATTGTACTGATCGGCATCATAAAAGGCAAAGAAGCCCAAATAGTAGGGTTCTTGAGAGGTATATTCAAAAGCAAACTCCGCACTACAAATGGTATCTATGGGTACAGTGGTCGTATCACCAGGATTGAGAATGGCATCATAAGCAGATTGACACAATTGATCCCAACCACTGTCACAACACCAAGGATCATTGGCAATGACTTCTTGGAAAATAGGGTCATCTTGTGGGTAAGGCGACAAACCTTCTAAGACACTATAACAATCGGTATTGGTTCCAGTAGTATCTGTTGGATTATTTGGACCAAAGGCAATTAATTGACACCAAGAATCATAGCAATCACCTGCTACAATATCTAAACATACTGTATACGTTCCAGCAGGAACATCCTCATAGTCCTCGTATTGAGTACCATCTATAATGGTATCATTGATTGGTCCAAAAATAGACCAATTGTATTGATCGGCATCGTAAAAGGCAAAGAAACCCAAGTAGTAAGGTTCTTGATTGGAATATTCAAAAGCAAACTCTGCACTACAATCCACTGGTAGAACAGTTGTATCTATGCCCGTTTGCCCATCTACCCAAATGGTATCACAATAAGTGCTGGTACAATTGGCAGCAGTGACAATGGTCAAACAGGTATAGTGCCAATCTGCTGGACTAGCGTAAAATGTTACAGGATTTTGCTCTGTAGAAATTTGCCCATTGTCAAATTCCCACAACCAAGACTGAATCACATCATTGGGAGCTTGTTGGGTATAGGAGTAATCAAAATAAGCAATTCCCCAATCCTCAATGGGTTCATATTCAAAAGCAGCTTGACAATATTGCTGTGCAAAAGCAACAGTACCCAAGCTCAAAAATAGTATCAAACCAAGTAAGAGTGTTCTTTTCATTTAGTGTAAATTTAATTGGATGACTAAATTAGACGCATCTAATGTATCTGAAAGGTAGAACCAATTAAATGTACTTTCGCTGCTTGGAAAAATATTTTTTTTGAGAGGAGTCTCTTTTTGTTATTAATGTGACAAATGATGGGGCATCGTGCGTGGCTTTGAGGCTGCGTTCACTCAGGTTAGCCAACGCATGTTTGGGGCTGCGTCGTAGATTGCATCCGCCCGCTCATCCTACACTTCTATTATACTATACCATATTAAATTCCTCAAAAAACCTCGTCCAAATTATTTTCTCATACTTTAAAGCATAATCCTCTGCGTACTTTTCGCCTCTTGGAGCATTGTCAAGCCTATCTTTGGTACTGATTCTATCATGATGGTGACCAAGCTCATGTAAGAATATGTGAAGCAATTGGTAAGCCCTGATTTGATCTTCTGTAAAATGACAAACAACAGCATTGGCTTTTACCTCATATTCAAGATTGAGTCTGTCAAAGATTTTCTTATGTTCATTGAAGTACTCTTTGCACAAAGAGACGGTTTTGTCTTTTTCCCAAGCACAAATCGCAACAACACCATCGCTGTACCAGCCATCTTCACCGCCACCTCTAGCTAGAATGACAGCATCTAATTCTACATTTAATTCTTCCCAATTTGGGAGAAGTTCTAAGAATTTGACAATGTCTCTCTTTTTTAAAAAGTGTTTGTAACCCTTACCAGGTTTTTCAATGTCCAATTGCAGTTCCTCCTGTCGGGTATTCCAATAATTGGGCGTTGGTTCCTGGCGGTTCTTTTTTTGTACTCGCCCATTTTTTACCTTGGTTGCCGTTTTTCTATTTCGGTGGGTTCTCATTTGTTTAAATTAATTCGTCGTTTATTGTTTAACTATCTACAACCAGTTTGAGTTTCCAAAATTGATTTTTTTACCTAAAAACGAAGAACCCAAACAAACTATCCTACGCCCGATAGTAATGGATATGGTGGGGACGTAGAGACCTTGCACGCAATGTCTGTCCTTGCGTGATGGAATGATCGAAATATTTCGATCACCCACCATAGAAATGGATAGCGGGGACTCCACATGCAAACGAAGCCCCAACGTTCCGTCCTATTCCTTTACAATTTTACCACTGTAATGTGTACCATTGTTCAGTGTGATTTCTACAAAATAAACCCCCGCCGCTTGTTGAGACAAATTGAAAAACAAAATCGTTTTCCTCATAATCAACTTGACCATTGACAATGCTTAGGCAACCAATGTTAGAAGTTGAATCGGGATTGATGGAATTTGCTAGATCGTCATAAAGTATTTGACAAATACCATCCCAGCTTTCATCACAACAATAGGGAAGCCCTAGAATGATGGTCTGAAAAATTGAATCGTTTGGTTCATAAGGACATTCGCCTGTTTGAATGGTATAGCAAACACTATCGCTTGCCATTTCATTCAATATTTCATTATTTGCTTGTAAGCTTTGATGGCTCATTGCTAGACACAAGAGCATCAATAAGGGGGTAAAAAGTTTTTTCATCTGTTTGTAAATAAGTGTGTGTTACGTTTGTGCTTATATAAAGACTTAAAAAGTTGTTTTGGTTGCATTTTTAAGCAAAATATCATTGATTGAAATTGTTGAGATTCTTTGTCCTAAGTTTGTCAAATGGCTGGTGCAGCGTGCGTGGCTTCTAGCATCCCAAGAACATTCTCCGCCTTTCAATAGATTGAGCAGTTTGTTCTCTAAAAATCTTTTCATTTTCTGCTTGTTTGGGATCAGCCCAAGTTCGGTTAAAATAGCCATACAACATCAAATCTCGGTACAGTACAAAAGCGGGTATTGGGGCTTTGTCTTTATCTTCCAATTGATAGATGGTTTCATAGCCTTTCCAAAATAAGTTTAAGAAATCCTTTTCAAACGCTTCGGGATTGTTGGGATTGAGGTGGAGGATGGCATAATAAACCACCATCGCTACATCCATTGCATACCAGCCATAACACACCATCTCAAAATCAAACAAAACCAATTTTTGGGTCTGGGCATCTATCAAATAATTGCCAGAATGAATGTCGTAATGAATCAATCCGTAATTCTTGGAATGGATGGAATAGGCCTTGAATTGCTCAACCAATTGATGGTGCAGTTCGGTGAGTTGGCGTTCATCCTTGGGGAGGTGTTGGTACAAATCGTATTCGGGCAGTTCGTCCCATTTTTTATAAATGATGTTGGGGGGAACTTCAAAAGATTGTTCCGCTTGGTGCAGTTGAGCGGTGAGGACACCCAAATTGTAGGAATGTTGCTCGGTCCAAGCATCTTTTTCTACTTTTGTACCGTCTATCTTTTCAAAGCAAACCACACTAAAGTGATTGTCGGGCGTCCCCAATAATTCCCATAGATTGTTTTGTTGTGAAGGCACAATTTGTACCACTGCTAGGTTTTTGATTTGTAGGAAACGCAAAAACGCCAATTCTGCCTCAATGTCTTTGTGGGTTCTGATTTCGGAATGGGACAGACGTAGTATTTTGTCCCCAGCGTCAAAAATGAGATTGCTATTGGCACGAATCAGTTTGGCTGCTTTGTACGTAATATTGTATAAGGCACAAGCATCCTTGAGTACTTGTTCGCTATAGTGTTCTTGGACGATGGTATTCATATATTGGGCTGTTTGTTGTTCCCTTCGGCAAGCTCAGGGAACATCTAAAATACATATTTTGAGTTTGCAAAGCCAGTCGAAGGTCGCTCCCTGAGCTTGTCGAAGGGGAAAAGCTACAAAAAATATAGTCCTGAAAGATATAAATGTTTAATTTTAGGGCTAAATAGGCACAAAACGACATGATGAAAGCATCGGTTCAAAATATTATTGATAGAATAGTATAAAACAAGCAGTGCAGGATGAGCGGATGGATGAAACTTGGTGCGCAGCCCAAAGCATGCGTTGGTTAACCAGAATGAACGTAGCCTAGAACCAATGACGTTGCCTTATAAAAATGTAGAGTTTAGAATGTAGAATTTAGAATGTAGAATTTAGAATGTAGAGTTTAGAATAACTTATCATTTCCTGTTCTATTCGTAACTCTAAATTCGTAACTCTAAATTCGTAACTCTAAATTCGTAACTCTAAATTCGTAACTCTA
>JAHDIA010000303.1 GCA_020631035.1 Chitinophagales bacterium
CCCAAAGTGGCGAAACGACGCCGTAGCGGTTACCCCGTGTAGTCCCGATTGTCCTGTCGGTTGCATCAGGTTTGAAATAGATACTAATGGACCATCGGGACTGCGGTTGCCCTGGAAAGGAGTAAAAGCGGATAGCAGTGGTCCGACATTTCGGAACACACTTTCATTTTTTGACTTCCCGTTCCGTCCTATATAAAAAACAATATCTCATTGCCTAGCAAAGGAACTGATTGTATAGTGATTTTTAATGTTGAAAAAATAAAATTGTATTTTACTTGACACATATAGTGATTATGGTTTATATTGTTTGAAGAATGCTCTGAGTTCCTAGCGTACAGGCTAGGTAGTGTGGATGTGATACCAGTTTTGATCATTTATTTTTAACACGCAAGTACATATACGGACAAGATATTTAGCTCTAAAAAGTGTTATGCTTATTAGAGCTAAGAAATCTATTTTTTAATCAAAACTGAAATGATAATGGAAACAACATTTTTTACCCATCAATTGTGGAAGGGATTGTTCTGTGTACTGTTCTTCTGTGTGGCTTCTATTGGTGTACAGGCACAAGTGATTTGTGAGGGCGAAAGCATATTCCTCGCAGAACCACCCCAAGGTCCTCAAGGGCCTGCTGGTAGCAATTGTCCGCCAATGTGCGTCAATTGTGGAACCCTATCCATTAGCCCTAGCGAAAACACTGTACCGCTGTCCAATGGTTTTGAGGTTTCGCCTACCGAGACGACAACCTATACCATTACCCGTACTTATCCTGGCGGACCTGGTTCCCCACCTTGTCCTTCTGAATCGATAACTTATACAGTCGAAGTAGTGGATTGTATGCCACCACCCGAATCAGGACTAGATGCAGGGCTGAGTGTGTTTGTTAGTCCTATTGTTCATACGGGAGATTTTGCACAGGTAATCGTACGACTTCACAATTATGGAACCGAAACTTGGGAGAGTGTCACCATCAATTGGTCAGTCAATGGAGTGTCACAAATACCCTATGTTTTACAAGGATTTCCAATGGCACCAGGAAGTTCTTATGACCTGACCATTGGTAGCATTTATTTGGATGGCAAAGAAGGCTTTACCATTGAAGCATATACCAGCAATCCCAACGGAATGGCCGACGCCAATCCAAGCAATGATGCCATTACGATGGTACTTGAACCAACAGATCCACCCGAAGAAGGAACTGCTGATGCTGGAATCATTGACTTTTTGTCTCCTTTGTCTAGTGCAAGTGGGTACTCGCTGGTGCAGGTTACTTTGAGCAATTTGGGTAGTTCTTCTTTGAGTAGTACCACCATCAACTGGTCGGTCAATGGAGAAATGCAGACACCCTATTACTATACAGGACCAACTTTGGCACCAGGGCAATCCATTAATTTATACATTGGAAGCTACTTCTTTGCAGATATGACTTATACCATAGAAGTATGGACAAGCCAACCAAATGACAAAGCAGATGCCAATCCCGACAATGACAGCATTACTTATATTTTAAATGCTTCGGGCAACTTGTACAATTTAGATGCGGGCATCGAAGAAATTTTAGAACCAACTACATTATTGTTAGGCTATCACTTGGTTCGGGTACGATTGACCAATTATGGAATGGAAACGCTCAATTCGGTAGACATTCTTTGGTCAGTCAATGGAGAAGCGCAAACACCTTATTACTACAACGGTCCACCATTGAGTTGTGGACAAAGCATAGAGCTATACATTGGTAGCTATTTCTTTGAAGGCAATCAATCTTATACCATAGAAGTCACAACAGACAATCCAAATGGCGGCCTGGATGACAATCCAGGAAACGATGGGGAGGATGTGTCATTTTGATTAATGTTAATGTGACAAAGCCAGCGCACAATTGCGCTGGCTTTCCTTTTTGTATATTTCGTTGCGTCTAATGGAGTAAAACGCAAGGCAATGGATGTATATGCAACATTAGGACAAAAAGGACACAATGTCATAAAAGTACAAAGGGCTTTAAACAAAAATGCAGGCAAAAAAATAGTCAAGGTAAGTGGCGTATTTGACCAAGCAACCAAGGAGGCGGTCATTGACTTTCAAAAAAGTCGAGGCTTGCGCCCAGATGGAGTAGTAGAGACCATTTGTATTTTGATGCTGCTAAAATCAGAGCGAGAACTATCTGTGGATTACCCACCCAAAGTCAAGCAAAAAAACGACAAATATTGTTGGGCAGCAGCAACAGAGTCTTATCGAAAGAGCCGCCCAATACTCCGAAATTATACCCAAGATGAAATTGTTGGAGGTGCCCAAGAAGATGGGTATGCTCGTTCTGATGGGGCATTGATTGCTTCAAAGCAAGCTTGGTGGGAAGAGATACATGGGCTAAATCCTATAAAAGTGAAGAGCTCAAAATTTTATGTAGAGTCAGCTTATGCTCGATTAAAAAGTTCGGGCTATCCCTTGCTAATTGGGATAAAAAGCAAAGGGGAGATTGGTCACGTAATGGTGATGTTTGCCATCAAATTAAAAGATGACATTGCAGCGGTCTATTATATGGACCCTTGGGTGGGTGATTATAAATTTATGCGCATCAAAAACATACACAAAGAAAAAAAAGATATGACCACTTGGTTGTACAAATATCCTTTATTGGGATGAATTATTCTCATTATTCAATCTAAAGTAGCCTAAGCTTGTCAAGATTGCATTTTCAAAATTAAAAACAAAAGCAGCCTGAGCTTGTCGAAGGCTAAATTTAAAATATCGCCAAAGTCAAACCAAAAATCAACAAGCCTGCCAAAAACAAGACAAAAGTATAGGGGAGTATTTCTTTCGCCTTTAGACCAGTAATGCCCAAGAGTGGCAAAGCCCAAAAAGGCTGCAACATATTGGTCAATTGGTCACCATATGCCAATGCCATCACACATTTATCAAAAGGAATATTTAAGCGAGTGGCTGCCTCAACAATGATGGGGCCTTGTACTGCCCATTGTCCACCACCACTAGGCACAAATACATTGACCAGCCCCGCACTGATAAACGTAAAAAATGGAAAAGTAAATCCATTGGAGATTTGCACAAAAAAGTCAGAAAAGACATTGATTAATCCACTGTATTTCATAATGCCCATAATGCCTGCATACAAAGGAAACTGCAACATAATTCCCGTCGAACCTGAAATGGCTTTCTTCGCTGCTGCCGAGAATTTGGCAATATTGCTGTGCAACAACAAGCCCAAAGTAAACAACAATAAATTGATAAAATCTAAGGAAATAACCTTGATCCCCAAATCAAATACCTTCATCAAAACCACTCCCAAAAATACCAAGCCAATCACCAAACTAAAGATACGAGAGTGGTCAAGTTTTTCGGCACCTTCTATACGTTCCATTCCTTCGTCTTCCCACTCTACCGCAGGAAGTTGGTAAGCAGCAGTATCGCTTCTTTTACCGAGCCAATACATCAACAATGGCAAGCCAATGACGAGTAGGCTAGTGGCAAACAAATTCATACCCGAAAAGACCGTTTGCCCTATCGGAATCACCCCAAGCGAAGCCTCCAAAAAATGCCCCTCATTGGAAACAATCAAAGGAGCCGAACCTGAGAAACCACCATGCCACACCATCAAACCCGAATAAGCTGCTGCCCCAATAAGCGGGTAGTTCAAAGGAATGTTTTTCTGTTTTGCGTACTCTCCCAACTTACGAGCAAAGATTGCCCCAAACACCAAACCCAATCCCCAATTAAACAAAGCAAGCAAAACCGTAAAAAGCGTCACCACCATTGCCGAAGTAGCATTGTTTGTACACAAACGCAAAATAGATTGAATAAATGCATTGATGGGTTTTGACAAGGCCAACACATGCCCCAAAACCAAAATGAGCATCATCTGCATTGTAAATTTTAATAATTCCCAAAAACCCTTTTCCCAATGCCCCGCAATTTGCAAAAAATGTCGCTTCTCACTATCTACCGAAGGTTCTGTAAACAACAAAGCAAGCACAGCCGTCACCAGCGTCAACAAAATGGCAATGCTAAAAGGCGAAGGCAAAACCTTCTTGGCAAGCCTCACAAACTGAGCCGAAAAAGACATAGGTTTGGTTTCTATTTAGGTAATTAAGTTGATTGGGTAATTGAGTAATTAAGTTGATTGAGTAATTGGGCATCCTGTTTCGCCTCGCCCCTCGCCCCTCGCCCCTCGCTCCTCGCCCCTCGCTCCTCGCTCCTCGCTCCTCGCCCTCGCTCCTCGCCCCTCAAAGAAGAGTCAACTCATTACAATAATTAGGCATTTTCAACAAATGACTACCATACCAAGAAAACATTTCTCCATCTACCAATTGAATTTTAATATCGGGCAAAAATGCTTGAATTTCATTGATGTGTTTTTGTGTAAATGGATACGGTTCCGATGCCAACAAAATGATGTCCGTTTTCTTACTATAGATTTCCTCCATCAAAGTTTGCGGATAGCGTTTTTGATTTTCAAATACATTGACCAAGCCACAACGTCTCAACATATCTCCAATAAAAGTATCGCCTCCAACTGTCATATAAGGATTGCGCCAAATAAGGTAAGCCACCCTCAAAGGTGTTTTGGGTTGGATATTCTTAAAACCATTCTGAATACCCGTTGACAACTGACCAGCTTCATGTTCTTTCCCAACCAAATCGCCCACTTGCTTTATCATATCCACAGCCGAATCCAAATTGGTGACATCGCTTACCCACACAGGCACTTTTGCAGCCAACTTCTCAATATGCTCTTCTAAATTTTCCTCCTTATTGGCAATAATCAAATCGGGCTCCAATGCGAGTATGCTTTCAATATTGGGATTCTTAGTACCGCCAATACGTCTTTTATTATCGAACCATTCTTTTGGGTGAACACAAAACTTGGTAATGCCCACTACCTCATCTTCCAAACCCAAGTCATACAACAACTCGGTCTGTGAAGGAACCAAAGACACAATTCTTTTGGGAGTTTGCGCTAACTCAACACTTCTCCCCAACTGATCTGTAAATGATTTTGACATATATTTATTAAATTTAAATTTTACAATTGAAATTTTTTAAATTTAGACTTTCGAATTTTAAATCTTGAATATTCAGTGAAAATATTTAGAAGCAAATGTTTGTGTGCTTCGTCGCCACTGATTTGCCTGCTATCCGCTTTTACTCCTCGCTTGAGTTCGATAGGACTAACTGAGCGAAACCCCAAAACGAAAATATACCTCACAAGGTGGCTGAGCTTGTCGAAGCCCCGCTGCGGGCTAACCGCTACTATCAGGGCTATTTTAGAATATTCATTCCTTCGTCGCCTTAAAATCCTCCATCCTCCGCCCAGTACAGACAATCCCGATTTTCGGGATGTCTCTACACCCCACTCGGTACAGACGTTGCACGCAACATCTCTACAATATATTTTAATCTGGCATTCCCCAATTCACAATTCATAACTTACAATTCACAATTAATTCTACTCTTTCCAAAAATGAACTGTCGCATAAGGCTTGGTCACAATACTATCCTTTTGCCCAATCAACGACAATATTTTATTATTAAAATCCTTTTTCATCACCTGCAATGTATTTTTTCCTTTAGGCAAATGCTCAATGGACAAAACCGTTTTAATACCCTTTTCTTTTTTATTGGGATGTTCATAAAAAAAGAATTCAGGATGCTGCACCAAAGAATCATTGAGATGGATGCTATACATTTGTTCTAGACATTGCAAAGCAGCCTCGATTTTAGCTGGTTCATGCTGTCTGAGTTTATCAGGTGAAATATAAGGCTCAAAATTACTTATCTGATTGTCATTGGTAGAAAATCGAAAGCTACCTGACTGTGTGTTGTACGACAAGACTTCTGTCGTGTCTCTTGCATCTTGGCACAATTCATATGCCACCTCATTGTCAATCACCCAATGTCTGATGAACAAAGGTAAATAAGATGTAGAGATGATTTGCGAAGGAATACTAATTTTTTCTATTCGTTCATCTGCTCCTTTTTCATTGGCATAATAATTGGCATGCATGGATTGTTCATTGCCATCATACAAGAAGTAATTATAAGTATCATAGCGAATGTCGCCCTTCAATTGCCAAACCGAAAAGACAGCAATGACGATCCCTACAAAAAACCAGCGATTGACACTTGAAATCAAGGTGTAATACAATCCCCTGTACAAAGGAGCAAGCGTAATAATACTATAAAAACGATAAATAGGATGGTACAATTTGGCAATGGCATTGTTTTTTTTGAGCAGACCAAAAGACAAAAAATCAAAAGCATACAACAAACCACCTATAAAATAAGCCAATAGCAATACATTGGCGAGTGTTTTCAAAATGGGCTTATCAAGTGTAAATTGTGCCAGTGGGTAAAATAAAGTGGCAAATAGGATAAAGGTAAAAAAGGACATCATACTAAATACCAGCAAAAAACTGGCAGAAAATATCAAACTACACCATTTGTCTAGGCTAATAACCAAATCTTTGACAGAGTGGTATTTGCTAGAAAGTTTGTTCGTAAAAAAACTCCCAAAATTCAGCTTTTGGTAATCAATGCTAGGCGTTACGGACTGTAGACCAATCATCCCAATCCACAGCCCTCTCAATGTGAGGTGTAAAATCAAACTGACAATAAGCACCCCTAAGATAAAATGCCCAAATTGAATAAGAGAAGTTGCCAAGGCGGTCGCCAAAAAACTTTGAAAAGGTTGGTTTTGGAGGATAACTTCATAATTGCTAAGAGCTTCCCGTCCACCCACCAATAAGAAAATGGCAATGGCCGAAATCACCAATTCCATCTGCCAACTCTCCCTTTGGAGGTTGTCCAGCCACTGTTCCAGCTTATTGTCATCGTGAGGTGTCGGGGATGTTTTCATTGCGTTATTGACAGTCTTTGACCCAATAAATATAGGAAAAGACCATCAATAAATGAAATTGGGAGAGAAGTAGATAGGTTTTGTCTACTCGACTATTTGTTCTATCTGTTTGAGCAATTCCTCTGCTTCTGCCAATTTTTTATCACTGGCTGTTCGGTCGGTATGCGACAGTTGGTGGGCTTCAGCCAGCAATTTCTGGTATTTCTTATTCAATTGCTCCTTCTTCGATTTCTTCTTAAACAATCCAAACATGTTATTGGGTTTGATGGTGTAAAGGGATACAACAAACTAAGAAGCAAAAGGTTTCCCCCTTCGGCAAGCTCAGAGAGCATTTCTCTGTTTCTGAGCTTGCCGAAAGTAAGGAATAGTATCTGAGCTTGTCGAAAGAAGTTTCCTGAGCTTATCAAAGGATTACTCAATAAACCCCTTCTCCCTTAACCAATCGTCATTGAAA
>JAHDIA010000304.1 GCA_020631035.1 Chitinophagales bacterium
AATCTTAAATTTCCCCCATCAACTGCTCAGACAAGCTCAACAATTTTGATTCCTCATATTTATTTGCCATTAATTGGACACCAAAAGGCATCCCATTGCTGTGTTCAAATAAGGGAAGCGAAATGGCAGGAATACCGACCAAATTTGCCTGAACAGTATAAATATCTGCCAAATACATAGTTGTTGGATCTTGTTGAATCAGTTCGTCCAAACCAAAGGCGGTGGAGGGAGCAGTGGGAGTGAGAATAAAATCGTAGTTTTTAAAAATGGCTTGGGTGGCATCGCTGACCAAACGACGAACCTTTTGTGCTTGGGTATAGTAGGCATCGTAAAAACCCGAACTCAATACAAAAGTACCCAACATAATACGGCGGCGAACCTCTTTGCCAAATCCTTCGGTACGACTCAAAGTATAAGTCTGTTGAAGGTCTTTTGCCTTGTCGCTTCGATAGCCAAAATGAATGCCATCGTAGCGGGACAAATTGGACGAAGCCTCGGCGCAGGTCATCACATAATAAGCAGGGACAACATATTCGAGTAAGGGAAATTCAAGAGCTTCAACTGTATGCCCTTTTGCTTTTAGTTGCTCAATCAATGCAAGGGTTTTGTCCTTGATTTCCTCGTTGAGACCCTCTGCAAAAGCCTCTTTAAAGTAGGCAATTTTGTAGCTTTGTTCACTATTGATTTCTTGGGAGAAAGCGGGATTGGCTTGTTGAATCGCCGTACTGTCAAACTGGTCGGGACCCGAAATGATTTCGAGCAATAGAGCCGCATCCTGTACACTATGACTCAATACCCCAATTTGATCGAAAGACGAAGCGTAGGCAATCAATCCGTGTCGAGAAATGCGTCCATAAGTTGGTTTGACACCAAGCACCCCACAAAAAGAAGCAGGTTGACGAACGGAACCGCCTGTATCTGACCCCAAACTTGCCAAGCACATATCGGCCTGAACCGCTACAGCACTACCACCCGAAGATCCCCCAGGTACTTTGGTATTGTCTCTCGCATTGAGCACCTTTCCATAAGCCGAATACTCATTGGTAGAACCCATCGCAAATTCATCGCAATTGAGTCGCCCAATGATGATGGCATCTTCGGCAAGCAATCGTTCGACGGCTGTTGCAGAGAAAAGAGATTCAAAACCTTCAAGGATTTTGGAAGCTGCCCCGACCTTGTGGTCTTTGTAACAAATCACATCTTTGATGCCCATGACCATACCTGCCAAGCGACCAGTGGATTCACCTTTTTCTAATTTAGCATCCAATTCGGCTGCTTTGTTGAGTGCTTCATCAGCAAAGACTTCAAGAAACACATTGAGGTGTTGCTGAGTTTCTATTTGTTGAAGGTAATAACGAACCAGGTCTTGTACATTTGTTTTGCCCGCTTGGATGTCGTTTTGTACCTCTTGTAGATTGGAGTATTTGGGATTTGTCATTGGATTTTTGTCATGCATCATAAAATGGACAACAAAGGTAAATAATGCCCAAAGAAATATTCAATTTTCAAACTCGAATCTTCAAACTCGAATTTTCAATTTTCAATTGTGCTTTGCACATCATATCGTGGGTCTAAGCAGTGTTGGTCGGGATGTTTGCCCTTCATCCCCCGATAAAAATCCATGATCTCTTGCATATCCTTTTCCATATTGTCAGTGGTATGCATAATTTTTCCAATGCCCATTACTTTTTTCTCATAATCACAATAGCCCAACGCCAGTGGTACTTGGGCACCTTTGGCTACATGATAAAAACCTGTTTTCCATTTGGGGACTTTTTTACGGGTGCCTTCGACCGTAAACGCCATACACAAGTCATCGTATTCGCTAAAAAGGCGAATCATCGCATCGACCATACTTTCTCTTTTGTTGGTTCCTGTTTTTGGGCGACGGTCAATACCAATTGCACCCATAGGTTCCATTATGAGATTGAGTGGAAAACGCATCCATTCCTTTTTGATGGTAAAGCGCATTCGAGTCTGAAAATACTTAAATGCCCCCATTGCATAGACAAAGTCCCAATTGCTGGTATGTGGAAAAGCGACCACTACAGCACGTTTGTACTCTTCGTGAGAAATTCGGTCATCGAATGTCCAACCTTGCCATCTATAAAACCAATTGAATAATTTATACACCAGTTTATGTTTTTATTGAACAGTTAATGATTGTCTTTTAAACTCAATTCTAAGTTGTTTAGTACCTTTTCCCAAGCAATGTTAAAATAATTATATACATCTTGCCAAGCTTCACCATCTTGCCAACCCAAATGTGTCAGTTGTATATGTGTAAACTTTTGAGAGACGGCACGTATTTCTAAAACAACCCAGGTATGAGCCTCATTGTTGCGAATTTCAGCGAATTGTGGTGGGGCATTCCAGCTAAACGACAACATTTGGTAGGGTAGAAAGCTCAAAATCTTACAGCCCTCACTTCCTTTGCCACCATATTCAGCTTCTTGGATAAAGTACATCTCGAAAGCTCCCCCAATTTTGAGCTCAATTTTACAGTCAGGTGCAAAAAACGAAGTGATGCCCTCCTTGCTGGTCCACTTTTCCCAAACTGTTTCGGGATCAGTTTTAACAATGATTTCTTTGACTATTTTTTTATCAGCATAATGTTTCATAAACAGAAAATGATGGGTTTGGAAGAAGATTTATCACTAATTAAGAAAAAATGAATTTTCTTCACTTAGTAAATCATTACATATCAATTACTTATATTTTAATTAAAACAAATTTTGATTTTTTCAATGTTTTTTATGTGACAAAGCAAACATTTCCCCTCTAATAATCGTAGCGATGCTGCTACAATACTTTCCCTCTAAATTAAATCACCCTTCTAAAATTCCCTCAATTTTTGCCAACTTTTGTTTGGATAATCTTCCCCACCAAACAACTTTGATTAAGCAATTAGTTTAGGGCACAAGGACAAAATACAATCTTTTTTTGTGAGCCAATACCAGAGGTTGAGCCAGAACCAAGAGGGGAAGTAATGGCAGACATGGCAGCAGCTTTATAAACATATAACAGACATAAACGAACAAGGGAATAGAATTTAATTACTTGTACTTATACAAGGACAAACCATCTCAGCAATGAGGTGGTTTTTTTTTGTTTAGAACGGAACGTTTGGGTTTTCAAACGAAGTCGAGTCCCTGCTGTCCGTTTTTAGTTCTCGCTTGTATTCGACAGCACTTACCGAGCGTTTCATCCTGAGTTTGACAATATGGCTTCCAATTCTTCGAAAGTCGAGAAAAGCAGGAGAAAGCTGTCGAATCCAGCTGTGGGCTAATCACTACCATCAGGCGTAAAATCGCTTCTTTTATATCTTCGTTTCAAGGTGGAATATAAGGATTTATCAATGAATAGATTTGTTTGTAATATGCGACAATTATTTTTTGACAAGACTCCGTATGGTATAAAATATATATGCCTTATTTATTTGGACAATTATTTTTTGACAGTATAATTTATTGAAAATGAATGTTTTGTGATTTGGGAAAGCCTTGGGTGCTAGTTTCCTTGAAGTACTTATATGATTATTTTTTATACGACAATTATTTTTTGACAAAATTGTTTTTTTGAAAATCCATGATATATATGCTGAAACAATCATATACGTCATGTCGTATATTACTCCAGAAGTTAATTCGTCAACTATTTATTTTCCCCACATCTTAACATATTTTACTTAAATACTCTTAAAGAGACTAAGAGTGACTTTTTTAAAAAGTCATAAGAGTAATCCCTTTCTTTAAATATAAAACATTAAAGACAATACCTAATGCATAACAAATATGTAAAGTAGTGAACTTTATTCTTTAATTTTTAAACCATTCTTCAATTCGGAGGGCATTCTTCTAATAGAAAAACACACACATTTTTTATGGTCAAGCCCCAATGATAAGGGCTAATTAGTAGTTAAACTGTATTCTAAAAAAAGTTTATGAAAGCAAATTTATTCAAATGCTTAATGGCAAGCCTATGTCTATTGTTAGGCTTCTCAATAAATAGTAAGGCACAGTGCCCTACCATATTTATTGATGACCTAAATGGCGTACCAGGCTACCCCCTCATAAATGATCTGAGTGTTTGTGGTGTACCAGACACCATAAGCTATTATTTGCTCAATACCTCGGGACAAGAGTTGTTAAACTCGGAGTTTATTTTAAACATACCACCAGGTCTGAGCTATGCTGGCATCCTAGACTATTTGGACCCAGCTTATCCTGTTTTGGAGGGCAATGTAAACGATTTACAAAACCCTACTTTTGTTTTACCACAATTTGGTGCAGATAGTGTGCAAATTATACAAATTGGTGTCATAGCCAATTGCGATATTTACGATTTGTCCACTACAGCTATGTTTGAGTTCGATACAGAATACAATTTTTTGTATGTAGATTCACTCAACAATAATACCATCACACCTTGTTCTTCACAAACAAGCGGAGATATTGATTACAGTCCTTTTATTAAAAGACCGACACTTAATATCACCAATAATAGTGTGCCCAGTGTTAACATTGTCAATAATAGTCAGAGATGCACCAATATAACGGTATCTCAAAATGGTATTGGGGCAACCTTAACTGATTTTACCTTTGAAATTACAGGCTTTGATGATGTTAATTTTGAACTGAGTGATTTGAGTATTGGAGGGACTGATATACCTTGGACTTATGATCCCAACACCCAAATTGTTACAGCCCAAGTAGATGCCTCTTATCTTCCTGGTGGGGCATTGGGAGAAGATGAATCAGTGGTGGTCAGAGTATGTTATCTTGATAGATTGGATTGTGCAACCTCAACAGCTCCCATCAACTTAACCTATGAAGCCTCATTTGGATGTGGGGGAGCAACAGAAGCCTGTACTGATCCTTCGATTTCTGAAGGTACTTTACAATACAGTCCCAACTTTGGAGCCAATGCTATTGTAGATGTTAATCAGGTGCAAAGCCCTGGAGTATGTGGAGACAATGCTATTTTTGATGTAACAGTTACGAGTAGTCAAACAGACCCATTTCTCGGATTGTGGGAAGAATTGCTTGTAGGTTTCCAAATTTGTGAGGCAGATGCTTTTACGGAAGCCAATGTATACATCAATAATGTACCTATAGATCCATCAGCTTATTACTATCAAAATTTTGATTTTGTTATCAATACAACAGCTTTTACAAGTGATCCCGATGGTCCAGGAGTTGGACTTGAAGATGTAGACGGGGATGGCATCTATGATGACTTACCTGGAGGCAATACTTTTAGTTTGAGAATAGAAGCAGGGATTAAATGTCAAGATCCTCAACAAATTGCTGGTTGTGCAGCATTGGACTGTACTTTTGACCAAGCTTTTGTGAGTGGTAAGAGACACTGTGGACAAGACTTTCAAATATTGCCAAGCATTAGCCCAGCACCAGAATTTTCTTATGGGGCAACTTCTATTGTAATTGACGAAGTAGACATTAGTTCTAGTCAGAATGGTTCCATTTTTGGATACGATTTTGGAACAGGTACTACTGATGCAAGTGCGCCAACAGGAGCGACAACCAATTCTGTGACAATGGAATTTTGTTATGATTTTGGAGCAGATGGTATTGCGCCCTGTGCCAATTCCAATACTTATTTTGAGGTTCAAGTAGCAGGGCCTAGACAAATAACAACAGACTTGGCACTAGCAAATGCAACAGTAAATGGAAATGCTCCTCTAGGTGGTGTAAATACTTTTTACGATGCTCCAGACAGCTCTTCTGTAGTTTTTCAAGTATTTGACAATGGAACAGGAACTTCTGATTGTTACAATATAACTTTAGAATTGGATTCCTGCATCTGTTACCCTCGAAATTTTGTAGTCGCCAATATGAGAGTTGTAGAAGAATGTTTGGACTGCAATGGACCTGATGGCAATCCATGTACCATTGTTAGAGCTTGTCAAGAAACCTTCCTAGCGTCAAGAAGAAGTTGTTCTTGTGTATGTATGGCTACTGATGAACTGATTGAAGTTAGACGTACTGAATATGGTTATGCAAATAGAGACTTGACAATGCCATTGGACGAAAACTCACCAGAAGTTTTTGGACAAACTACAAAGTTTTTACCCTGTGATACGGCATACATACATGCTGAGTTTACAGTGACAGATGCATTTGCTATGGATGCAATAAATGAGTTGCGAATTTATATTAGAGGATTTGCAATAGAGGGACAGAACTTTAATCCCGCTTTAGAACTCTTACCTGATATGACGCATTCAGTAACAGAAGAATTTAGTTTTGAAAAGGCATCTTCTCCAGGTACAAGAACAGAAATTGACTTATCAGGTATTGATTGTCTATCAGGAAATGCTGCGACCATTCGCAATATGAACGATGGGTATTTAGCAGCCAATGGTTTTAAGCCGACCAACATTAATAATACTACAGGCTTGTCTGTATACAATGCAGGACGCGATGTATTGGATAATCAATATGTGTTTATTTATATATATGACAGGGATGACATTGCTGCAAATGGAGGAGCGCAAAATTTATCAGGTGATTGTTTATCTTATCTGTATGATGATTTAATGGGAGGACTAGAAAATGGGGATAAATTTCACTGGATTATAAAAGTACCTTTGCAGAAAAATCCTTATCGTTTATTAAATGATGATATTGCGGCCATCAATCCTAGTACACTTAATTTTAGAAGCCATATTGATACTTGGACCACCTTGACAGGAACACGTTCTTATACAGGAGGTAGTTGTGGAGGCAATTTCCCAGTAGAAACCTATTGTCCTAGAGAAATCTTAGCAGAAACAAATTACGACATTAGCGATTGTACTGCTTCGGTCGAGCATGTATTTACTATAGATAATTTTGATCAAAACAATCAAGATTGGTATCCTAATGAATATCGGCCTTTCTTTGAGTTTGATACACTCTGTGTGCCCATTATTGCTCCTTTGGCCTATGCAGGAAATCCAGAAATTGTCTTATATGATGGAACGGTGATTCCAATTAGTGATCCAGTTTTTGATGCAAATGCTACTTGTGTCTATGATCCAGCTTCTACCAATACTTTTTGTACTTCTAATGGAGGGGCAACGGCATATGCTTGTTTTGATATAAGTGAAATTCCCAACTTAGGGATGGGGCTTACAACCGAAGCACCAGATTCATTTGTTTTGAAGTATGATCTAGTTAGAATTTGTCCTGGAACCATTAATTCGCCTGCTGGATTTGAATTATATTACGATTATAGCTATTTATGTGAGTACAATCCTGGAGGAAATTATTGTAATAGAACCGATGCAGATGTAAATGGAA
>JAHDIA010000305.1 GCA_020631035.1 Chitinophagales bacterium
AAGCTATTCTAAACTCGTAATTCTAAACTCTAAACTCCCTCAATGTAGAATGTAGCAGGAATTAAGAAGTATTGGTAACTCTAAATTCTACACTCTAAACTAGAAGGGTAAATGGTAGCGTAGGACGAGCGGGCGGATGAACGCTTGTACGAAGGACTGAGTATGCGTTGGCTAACCAGCACGCACGCAGCCTCAGAAGCAATGACGTTGCACCATGATTCGACAAGCTCATCAACCATGATTTGGCAAGCTCAGAATAAAGAGTGATTATGTGATTAGCTTGGCTAGGTTCAAATCTAACTCAAGCAATTTCCCAATTACTTAATCACCCCAATCATCCCAATTACTACAAAAAGAGTTTTACCTTTGCAGTTGTTATGCCCAAGGTACTCATCATTATCAACCGACTGAACATTGGAGGACCAGCTTCGCATGCTGCCTATTTGACCAAGTATTTGGCTCCTGAATTTGAAACGATGTTGTTGTCAGGTCAAATTGACGGAAGCGAGGGCAATGCCAATTATATGGTCGAAGAATTGGGTTTACAGGCGCATTATATACCCGATATGCACCGCTCTATCAGCCCATCAAAAGATTACAAAGCTTACCAACAAATAAAAAAAGTCATTCAGGATTTTAAGCCTGATGTGGTCCATACCCACGCTGCCAAACCTGGTGCATTGGGACGTTTGGCGGCAAGCAATTGTGGGGTTCCTGTCATCATACATACCTTTCACGGACACGTTTTTCACTCTTATTTTTCTCCTCTCAAAACCCGTTTTTTCCTAGAAACGGAACGAAGGCTCGCCCGTAAATCGTCGGCTATTATCGCCATTAGCCCTCTGCAAAAAAAGGAATTGACAGAAACTTTTAAGATTTGCCCGTCCGATAAAATGAAAGTCATTCCATTGGGCTATGACCTTCGCAAATTTTATGAAAAGCTCGACCAAAAACGGCAACACTTTAGAAAGCAATGGCAAGTACAAACAAACGAAATCGCCATTGGGATTGTTGGACGTTTGGTTCCTATTAAAAATCATTCCCTCTTTTTACAGGCACTCAAAAGAGTCTTGTCCAATACTTCTCGTCCTATCAAGGCATTCGTCATTGGGGATGGCGAAAGTCGGGCAGCAATAGAAGAAGAAGCAAAATCGCTCAATATCCCATTTTCGGACAGTCCCCAACAAGATGTACCGCTTATTTTCACCTCTTGGATCAAGGAAATAGAACTTGCTTATGCTGGTTTGGATGTGGTTTGTTTGAGTTCTTTAAACGAAGGTACGCCTGTTAGTCTAATTGAGGCACAAGCTGCCAATTGTAGCATTGTCAGTACCGATGTGGGCGGTGTGCAAGACATAGTTGATGAACAGGCAAAATTGTCTCCTTCAGGAGATGTAGCACAATTTGCCCAAAACCTGCTTGATATTATAAAAATTTATGATTATAAAATCAGAAGTCAAACACTACATTCCAATAAGAAAATAAAAGAATTTGAGCTAGAAACAATGATAAAAAGAACGAAAAACCTATATTTTAGCTTATTAAAAAATCAGAAGTCAAAACTATAAAAGCTTTTATCTAAATTTGTTATTATAATATTATAGGATTAAACAACTGATAACTTGAAAGCACTTTTCGCTAACCAAACATTCATTTACCTGCTGTTTTTTGTAGCAGCAAGCATTGTTTCCTTTTTGGTAAATCGTTGGTTGTTGAGCCGCTCTGTCAAATTGGGCGTCAGAGATTTGAGCAAAACAGATATGATTCGCTGGACATCGGTCACCAAACCTTCGGTGGGCGGTATTTCCTTTTTTGCACTTTTTGTATTGAGTTTTGTAGGAGTTGCCATCTTTGGGGGCAGTGAACTTTTGTTTTCCAATGCTAGCTATATTGGATTATTTGCTGCTATGAGCTTTGCCTTTTTGCTTGGCTTGGCAGACGATGTCTACAACATCAACCCTTCTCTCAAATTTATGGGGCAATTGCTCTGCGCCAATGTGCTTTATTTTTCTGGTATTTTTATCGACATCAGTATTTTGGCTGAAATCAATTACGTCCTCACACTTTTGTGGGTTGTTGGTATGATGAACTCCATCAATATGCTTGACAATATGGACGGGATTACAGGGATTACTTCCGCTGCGATTATTCTTGCGACCCTTGGTGTTATGCTTGTCAGTGGAGCTGTATCTGTTCCTTACCTCATCTTGATGTTGGGTGTATTGGGGGCATTGATTGGCTTCTTGCGCCTCAATTGGAATCCTGCAAAAGTTTATATGGGCGATGCAGGTAGTCAATTCCTTGGAGCATTTTTGGCATCCATTGCAATGGTGTTCTTGTGGAATATCTATGGAATTGCTGAAACCCAACTTGTTCGTTGGAGTCAGTTTGCGTTGCCTTTGATCGTGTTTGTCCTACCCATCATCGACACCTTGACGGTATCGTTTAGACGCATCGCCAAAGGTCAATCTCCTTTTGTGGGCGACCGTAACCATACTACACACAATCTTGCCATTTGGGGCTTACAAGACTATCAAGTCGGGCTTACTTTTGGGGCGGTTTCTTGTGTTTCTATTTTGTTTGGTACTTGGGTTTACCTCAACATTGTAGCACAACCTATTTTGTGTTCATTGATGGCGTTTGTTTACTTTTTGTTGCTTTTTGGAGGCATTCAAATGGTCTACCAAATCAACATTAGAAAAAGCAAACAAATGGCCGCTCGTCAAGCTGCTACTCCTAAGGTTAAAAACTTAAAACCTGTTTTACAAGTTAGCCGCAGTCGCACTCAAACCGTAAAAGACAAATCAATTGTAGGCTAGTACAATGCAGTATTTAGCCATTTTTGTTGGGGGAGGCTTGGGCAGTTTGTGCCGTTACGCCATCTCCCGCATTTCCATTCCTTTTTTTCAATCTTTCCCTATTCATACCTTACTTGCAAATTTGTGTAGCAGTGCCATTTTGGGGCTACTCACTGGCTTATTTCTTGCCAAATTTTCCAATGCCGCCGACGAATGGAAACTCTTCGCTGCCACTGGTTTTTGTGGGGGCTTTAGTACTTTTTCGACCTTTAGTCTCGAAACCTTTAAACTCATTCAATCCAACCATTATGGACTCGCCTTTTTGTATGTGCTCCTAAGTGTTTCCCTTTGCGTGGCAATGGTCGCTTTGGGATATTTTTTAATTGTGAGTTATAAATGATGAATTGGGCTAAACAGATTGCCAATTTATAACTCATCATTCACCATTTATAATTTTTTTATTGTGCAACGTCATTGCTCCGTGGCTACACTTAATATGGTTAGCCAACGCATATTCAGTCCTTCGTACAAGCATTCATCTGCCCGCTCATCCTGCGCTTTTTCCATCAACAAAAATGATTTATGGAGAAAATTCGTGAATTTTCTCTACTTGCATTTTACTCCTACTTGCATTGTATAAATACAATGCTCCCAATTAACTAAAAATACAAGCAAGAACATGAAAACAAGAATAGACACCTTATTTATCCTCCTCTTCCTTTGCCTAAACAATCTTGGACTTTTTGCCCAAAGCAACAAAGCGACGAATCTTTCGGGAGTGCCTCATACTTGTCAGTTTACCCAAAAAGTACAAGAACTGTATGAGGCACATCCTGAATACCAAACTGAACTAGAAGCAGCAATGGCAAAAATGCCACAAGACCTTCTCCTCAAAAATGACTCTTGTGAAAATGTCATCACAGTTCCTGTGGTGTTTCATTATTTGTATGATCCAAATAACTTATATAGTGGCTACGATCCAGATAGCTATATTATCAACTACATTATGTCTGGCCTCAACAGGCATTTTAGTAGAGACGCCAATACCATCAATGACAACATTCCAGAAGCATTTGCAGGAACCGCCTCTAATGGTACTTGTATAGAGTGGTGTTTGGCAAAATACTTTCACCCTCAAGACCCTGATCTGTATGGAAACGACCTCAATAGAAATGGAGTAAAAGATGCTGATGGAGATGGCGTCATTGATGAAGGCCAATATGCCATCAACAGATATGCTTTAGACTCTGGTATAATTTACCAACTGGCTAATAGTATTGTTGGACAAGATGATTTGGTCCAAACTCTTGCCCCTGCTTGGCCAACCGATGAATACCTCAATGTCTATGTACTTCCTAATTTAATTATATCTCAAAACGGTCTATCTCTAGCAGGCTACACCAATCTACCCAATGATGTTTCGATAGCAGACAATTGTATTTATATGGATTATAGTTTCATTACTGCTGATCCTACTCTTGCACACACACTTTGAAAAAGATGCACTCAGTATTGCACAATTTAAAAGTACAAGTACTGCTCTTCAAGATTTAAATGAAATGGTAGAGATTGTCGCAAGTCCCAACCCTACAAAAGATATAGTCACCTTTCAGCTTGAATTGCCCGAAGCAATGCCACATCTAAGCATTCAAATCTATGGCTTAACAGGTCAATTGATTGAAGAAATTCAATTATCCAATGGCTTGTCAAGTGGTCCCCACCAATTCAAAATGAATTTGAGTGACTTGAGTAGTGGCTTGTATGTTTACAAAGTCTCAAGCAATCAAAGATTATTAAAAACAGACTACTTAACAATTACCAATTGATTGAAGGGAAAAAATTAATTGGTTCTATGTATTAATTTACAGAGAAGGAGGCGTGGGGTTTCGTTCTTGCTTTGACTCTGCGTCTCTTTTTTGTTTTACTCATACCGCAAAGATTCAATTGGATCCAATCTAGACGCTTTGATGGCAGGATAAATACCTGCAACTACCCCCACTATCAAGCAAAATGTAATTCCCACCAAGATCCACATCCAAGGAACAATAAAAGGACCTTTGACCAATGCCGACACCAAATTGCCTACAACAATCCCAAAGAAAACACCCAATAATCCGCCCAACTGACAAATCACAATGGCTTCGCTCAAAAACTGCATCAATATGGTTTTATTCTTTGCGCCTAATGCCTTACTAATCCCCACTTCACGGGTACGTTCTGCCACTGCTACCAACATAATGTTCATCAAACCAATGGCAGCACCAATCAAAGTAATGGCAGCAATGATGTAAGCTGCCACCGCCAAATACGAAATTTGTTCCACCATCATTCCCGACAATTTATCGCTTCGGTTGACCGCAAAATCATCTTCTTCGCTCAATGCCAAACGGCGAATGCTCCGCATAGTTCCCGTTGCCTCCGAAGTCGCCACATCAATATCGTAATCGGTGTCAACTGCTACATTAATGGTATAAGTTTGTTGAGGATTGGGAAATTGAATCCGAGAATTGACTGTCGAAATCAAAACCGTATTGCCTGAATCAAATACGCCTGTCGAACCTTGGTCTTCCAATACCCCCAATACCCTATATTTTTTATTGTCAATGCTCACTTGTTGGTCAATCGCCTTTTCGACCTTTGCAAACAATTTTTTGGCTAGAGAATAACCCAAAATCGTTACGCTGCTACCCGAATGCACTTCGGGTTCTGTAAAATTCCTACCCCAGCCAATTTCGCTCGTTCCCAAGGTCAGATAATTTTCGTCCACTGCCTGCATAGACACATTGGGGTCTGTTTTTTTGTCTTCATATTTCACCGTAATCAATCCCCTTACATTGGCGGTAATTGATGTCTTAGATGGATAATTGTAACGTTCCTTAAAGTCCATTGCCTGTTCAAAATCAATTGGTTCAAACTCTGTATGACTTCTGTGTGGTCCACCTCCAACAATTCCCATTCCCTTTTTTTGAATCTTAAAAGTATTGGCCCCCAAACCCTCAAATGTACTGGTAATACCCAACTTAATCCCGTCCACCGCTGTCAATATGCCCACCAATGCGGTAATGCCCAGCGCAATGATGAGCAAGGTCAAAATTGAACGTAGGAGATTGCCCCGAATCGAACGCAATGCCAGTTTTATGGTGTCAAAAATATTCAAAGGAATGTGGTGCTTTTTTCAAAGATAAATAATTTTTGTAATTGTTGTGGATATTTGTTGAAGGATGGGGACGGAACGTTTGGGGCTGCGTTTGCAAGTGGTGTCCCCGCTATCCGTTTCAAGCCTGCGGGCGAATGCCATTCGCCTCTACGCAGGGCTTTCCAAATATATAACAATACATCATCTTCCAACAGTCTTCCTTCAAAAAAAAGTGTTTTTGGAGTTTGTACAATTTTTCCTTTATTTAACAGTCCTACATAATCAATTTTCAAAGCTTCTTTTATATAAGCTTCAGCATAAGAATTCCCTCCCTGATAATTCCTTCCCCAAGTAATGGTATTTGAGCCAATCTCTATTTCATACCAATTGATAATTATTGAATCGTATGGCATCTCCTCACGTATACGGCTAATCCTGTTTTTGCCTTCTGAGTCAAGTTCAAATACGATTTCTCTTACTCTTTTAGGATAAGCTAGTTCAACTTCCACTTTTGAAAATTGCTCCCCATTTTTGTATCCTGAAATTTTTGTGATAAGACTATGATCTCTTCTATATGCCAGCCTATCAATGTTGTCTCGTTTGACCACTATCGTATCACTATATTGGCCTTCCTCCAAATTGGCATTTTCAGAAACCAATTGGGCATAACAAAAGGAAGTAAGTAGCCAATTCAATAAAAAACATATTGCATATTTCATATTGTACTCTTTATTTAAAAAAATTTACAGCCTAGAGGTTCGGGAGAAAATTCGTGAATTTTCTCTACGGGGAGGATGGAATTAAATACAATAGGTAACACAAGACTTAATCGGGACGGATAGCGGGCAAATTAGTTGCGATGAAAGATTGTAACATTTGCTCCTCATCGATTTAAAATTAAAAAATGACATTTTTACTTTGCATATTGCTTACAAAAATGTCATTTTAGTTTTTTCAAGGTGTACTATCTAAATTTTACTTGATTAATGTTACACTACCGTTTCGGATTTCCAATTCGTTGTCCAAAAGGGAGAAGTATTCTAGGTAGTAGGTATAAACACCGAGTTCTTGTGGTGTGTTTTTGTAAAAACCATCCCAGCCCATATCTGCAAGATTGTTGGTTTCGTACATCAACTCTCCATAGCGGTTGTAAATTTTGAGGGCAATCAAATCAAAACCACTGCCTCCAACCATAAAGAAATCATTGATGCCATCTCCATTGGGCGAGAATGCATTGGGTATGATCACACCCATTCCTTCCATCACATTGACGGTGATTTCCTGAGTTTGACAGTTAAAAAGGCTAAGTGATTGATTATCAGCACACAAATTTGGTCAACTTGTGCAAGTTGTCACTACAATTGCT
>JAHDIA010000306.1 GCA_020631035.1 Chitinophagales bacterium
ACTACCATTTAAATAACGCAAATCCTTGAATTGATTCAAATTGCTCGAATCAAATTCAATGATGCGTAAATTTTTGTGTTGTTGCAAATATGCCAAAGCATCTGCTTCGATTTTAGGAGCAACCACCACCTCAATAAATTTTCTTTTGCTCTTGTCGGAATTGCCAAAATCAAAAAACTGCACTGTACTCAAAGAGAGTGGGGTATTGAAGGCAATGATAGAACCAAAGGCAGAAATGGGGTCACCCGCCCAAGCCATTTCCAAAACTTGGCGTTGATTGTCTCCCTCACAGTAGCCACAAGGATTGTTGTGTTTGATGACCGCACAAGCAGTTTGTGTAGCATCTTTAACCGATTCGATAGCAGCATTGATGTCGAGAATGTTGTTAAAAGATAAAGCCTTGCCATGCAATACATGCATATCCGCCAAGCCACCAACAGTTCCTGTTTGTTTGTAAAATTGCGCCCCTTGATGACTGTTTTCCCCATAACGCAAATGCTCACCTTGTTCAAAGGACAATCTAAATGAGTCAATTCCTTGCTCTTTGTCCATAGTTGTGGCAATCAAAGCATCATAATTGGCAGTATGGTTAAAGGTTTTGCCCATCAAATATTTTCTGAAATCATAAGTGCTTTGACCAGCATTGGCTTGTAGCTCTTCCATCAATTGAGCATAATCACTGGGTTGGGTAATGACTGTAACATACTTAAAGTTTTTTGCAGCTGAACGCAACATAGTAGGACCACCAATGTCAATGTTTTCAATCAATGTTTCAAAATCTGCATTTTGCTCCAAGACTTTTTGAAAAGGATACAAATTGCAAACCACCAAATCAATGGCCTCAATATTGAGGGAGGCAGCTTCGTCTTTGTCTTTTTCACGGTCAAATAAAAGAGCCGATTCGATATTGAAGGAGATGGTTTTCATACGTCCTCCAAAAGCTTCGGGATTACCCGTTACTTGGCTGATTTCGGTCACAGGAATGCCCGCTTCTTCCAATTTTTTTCTCGTACCACCAGTAGAAATTATTTCACAATTGATGTCGAGCAAGACTTTAGCCAATTCGACTATGCCCGTTTTGTCAGAAACACTGAGTAAGGCTCTTTTTATGGGGATGTTTAAAGTCATTTTTGTGTATTTGCAGTTGTTTGTTGTGATTGAATATGCTGTACGATATTTTTAAAAAGCTGTAGACCTTCTCCATCTTCTGATAGTGCTGGATTGATGCGTTTTTTTCTCGCCCAATCGGGATGATTGTACAAACTCAAATAAGCTTCTGGGTGAGGCATCATACCAAATACTTGTCCACTTGGGTCACAGAGTCCCGCACAATTCAAATCGGCTCCATTGGGATTGTAAGGATATTCATCAGTGATACTGCCATCGGCAGTACAATAACTCAAGCAATTTAATTTTTGATTTAGAATGGCATCCTTGATACTTGGCTCAAGCACAATTAATTTACCTTCACCATGTCTAACTGGAACCGCAAACTGTTGTATGTTTTTGGTCAAAGGCGAAGGATTGTCAGCCGTCACTTTGCAATGTACCCAACGATCTTCATATTGGGCAGAATCGTTTTGTATCAAACTGACCTCTTGTTCAAACTGTCCATTGATATTGGGCAATAGCCCCATTTTTACCAACATTTGAAAACCATTGCAAATGCCTACAATATATTTACCCACTTCCAAGAAAAGTTTCAATTCATCAATTAAGGTATTGCCATTGGTCAATTTCTTAAATTTAATTTTGTTCGCCATTACCTTACCAGAAGACAGATCGTCTCCAAAGGAAAATCCACCAGGAAAATTCAAGACATCGTAATCGTGAATGGAATAATCCTTGAGCAATATTTCGTTGAGGTGGACAATCGTTGCCTCTGCTCCTGCCAGTCGATAAGCGGCTGCCATTTCCTCTTCGCAATTGATGCCAAAGCCTGTTATGATTAATGATTTAACTATTTCCATTGTCACGTTTAACTTTATGCGAGTTTAAACCATTGTTCCACGCTTCCAATAACTGAGTCGTAGGAAGATGAACCAGTTTATAGCCATTCATACCAATTTCAATTTTTCCAGAATCAGTAACTGTACCTAAGAAAGTAGCTTGCTCTTGAAAAAATGCTTCAAAAGATGCTTTGTTTTCAGCCTTGATGGAAACCACAAAACGGGAGTGTGATTCGGAGAATAAAATGGCTTGTAAAGTCAAACCTTTAAAGTTGTCCAAAGAAATGTTTAAACCAAAGTTTTGACCAAAACAAGATTCTACCAAGGCTGTAGCCAAACCACCATCGGATAAATCATGACTGGATTCAATCAAAGCTAGCTCATTGACCTCCATTATTTTTTTATACAATCGTTTGGCGTCTTCCTTTCGTACTAGGGGAACATTGGCTCCCAAATGTCCAAACAATTTGTAAAACTCTGAAGCTCCCAATTCATCATAAGTGGTCCCCAATTGATAGACCAAATCACCTACCATCTTAAAATCAGAAGTAATGCTTTTGCGAATGTCGGGCATCTTAGCCGTCATTGAATACAATATGGTTGGAGGAATCGAAATCTTAACTCCTTCTGCCTTAAAGTCATTCTTCATACTGTCTTTTCCAGAAGTCATTGGAATGTCGAAGTAAGTAGCCATATCGTATAAGGCTTCACACATCTGAACCAACTTTGCCAATTTGATTTTGCCATCTGGATTGTCTTGAGGGTGGAACACCGAATCAGGTACACAGAAATTGTCATTGACTGACCAGAAAATTTCGTCCCCTTCTTTGGTATTGGGTAATTGCCCTCCAACCGAAATGATTTGACGCATAGCTTCGTCGAAAGCCCCAGCAGACATTTGATAAGCATCAATGTCTCCGTATCTAGGTAAAATCCCATTGGAAATAGCAATGCCTTCGTAAGAGTTAAAGTCTAAACGCATTACCGCAGCATCTTGAGGGGCTTTGCCTTGACTTCCCATCAATGGCTTGACAATACTTTTTCCCTTGACTTCATGATCGTATTGACGAATGACGCTTTCTCTAGAACAGATATTGAGACTACCCATCAATTTTAATAGAATTTCATTGCAGTCAAAGGCGACATTAAAATTAGGCTCACTTATATTGGGTTTGATCCATTCTGCCAACATTGTTTTTTGTGGAACGCCTTCGTGTAAAAAGTGCATAGACACATCTGCAACGATTTGCTCATTGTATTGAACCCTTAAAAAGCCATTATTGGTAAATTTCCCAACAACACTCAATTCAACTTCCATTTCTTTGGCAAGCAGTTCCAAGATGTTGAGTTGAATGGCTTCGACGACCAAGGTCATCCGTTCCTGAGATTCAGAGATAAATATTTCCCAAGGCTGTAGACCCGAATATTTAAGTGGGACTTTTTCTAGATTTACCACAGCACCATTGGTCAGTGTTGCCAACTCGCCAATAGACGAGGACAAACCACCTGCTCCATTGTCTGTACTAGATTTGATCAAGCCCAAATTACAAGCTTTTACCAAAAAGTCATTTAACTTTTTCTGGGTAATGGGGCTGCCAATTTGTACAGCCGATTGAGGCGAGTGTTCGTCAATTTCGATAGAGGAAAAAGTGGCACCATGAATGCCATCTTTGCCCACTCTACCACCTGCCATCAAAATAAGGTCGCCTGCATCTATGGTTTTTCCCCAAGTATTCTTATTGAGGTATTGATGGGGAAGCAAGGCACCTGTCCCACAATACACCAATGGTTTCCCACTATAGCGTTCGTCAAAAACGATAGAGCCATTGACGGTGGGAATGCCCGATTTATTTCCACCGTCTTCTATCCCATGCCGAACGCCTTCCATTATTTGTGCTGGGTGTAACTGTCCCTTCAACAACTTTTTGTCGTAATTCGGTGGACCAAAGCAAAGGACGTTGGTGTTGAACAGGAGTTTCGCTCCTCCGATTCCTGTACCCAAAGGATCTCGATTGTTGCCAAGAATTCCTGTAATGGCTCCTCCGTAAGGATCGAGCGCCGAGGGAGAATTGTGTGTTTCTACTTTCCATACATATAAATATTGATCATTGACCCTAACTACACCAGCATTGTCTGAAAAAACCTTGACCAAAAAATCATTGTTCTTGGCTTGTAAGTTTTCCTTTACCTTGTCAGTAGAGCCTTTGATATAGGTTTTGAATAATGAATTAATTGTTTTGCTTTCGCCTGTTTCTTTGTTTTCGTAGTGGATGATGGCATTGAATTCTTTGTGCTTGCAATGCTCAGACCAAGTTTGTGCCAATATTTCCAACTCACACTCGCTAGCTTGTGCAGGTAAATTGAGCTTTTTTCTATGAGCAACAACCGCTTCTGATTTGTAGTGTGCTTGGATGGCTTTCATTTCAGCCAAATTAAGAGCCAGTACTTTTTCTTTAGAGAGTTTGATCAAAGCATCGTCAGCCAAATCCAAATCTATAAATTGATTGCTCGTATCTACTTCCATTTTGACAGTAGGCACAAAAGGAATAAAATCATTGGGATTTTTGCTGGTGCCATATTGAAAGTGATTGATGAGTGGATTGCCCAATACTTTGTTGGCAATTTGCTTCAAATTTTCTTCGTTCAATTTTTCCTGTAAGAAAAACAACTCTTGGGTAAAAATACTCTGTACACAAAGGTCAATGTCTGCATTGAGTAAATCAGCTAGTGCTGTTTGTGCAGAGATGCCTTCGTCATCGGTTACACCAGCGAGCTTGGAAATAGCTATAAAACTTTTGTAGTTTTTGGGGAAGTGAATTTGATTGACAAATACTTCGTCGGTTACTTTGTCTTGTAAGCAGTTTTGAGCAAACCTACTCAACTGTTTTTTACTGAGGGAATGATTGATAGAGAAAAGTTTACTGCTCAGTATGGCACCCGTTTCTATTCCTGTCCGCTCCTTAATTTGTTTCCGTACTTTGCTGCCTTTGGCGTCGGAAATTTCTTTTTTCAAAATAACTTGAATGCTTGGTAGCGGCTTTCCCATTGGCTCAATAATTTTGGGTTAAATTAAGGAATTTGGTTTGAATGTTAATGTGTTGGTCTTTGGTAATCACCCCAGCAAGCGTTGCTTTGTATTGGGTGGTTTTTATATAATTAATGACAGCTTCTTGTTTGTCCTTATCTATTATCAACAACATGCCATTGCCCATATTCCAATACAAATAGGCGGCTTCGTTGCTAACATTACCCAGTTCTTGTAATTTCTTGATAAAAGGATGTGGAGGAAATAAATCATTTAAGACAGCCCCCAATTTTTGTTTTTTGAGTATCCTTGATAAATTGTCAAAAATTCCCCCACCTGTAATATGGGCAATGCCATTGGGTGTCAAGTCATTCTGTATCAATTGGCTAATGAGTGGAGCATAAATCAAAGATGGGGTTAGGAGGATTTCTCCCCAAGTTTTATTGACATCGTATTTTTCATTGTGCCACAAATCCCCAAAAGTGTTTTGCATTATTTTTCGGATGAGCGAAAAACCATTGCTTCTAAATCCGTGGCTTTGTAGAGCGATGACCAAATCGCCTTCTTTTACTTTACTAGCATCAATGGGACGTTCCAGTTGTTCTGGTAGAACACCAATGGCAGTAGAACACCAATTAAAGTTAGGTCCTTCGCCATAGCCACCAATGCGGTTTCCCAATTCTGCAATCTCTCCCCCCGAAATGCTGATCTTGGCAAAATTACAAGCATTATGTAGTCCCCGCATCAAATCATCAATGAGTTGGTGGTCAAGGTAATTGACATCAATAATATTAGAAATATTGCTTGGTTCAAATCCAGCAGTTGCTAAGTCATCTGCCACCATTGCCACTAGATCAAAACCAAGGGTATGGTAAATACCAGCACGTTCTGCCAATTCGATTTTTGTTCCAATGCCATCAGAAGCGATGCCAATGCGTTCATTACCAAAAACAAGAAGGTTGGAAAAAGAGCTGTCTAGCCCCTGTGCCGCTTGACCCTTGCGTTGGGAGCGGTTTGGATAGGTTTTTTTTGCCCACTCAAAAGCTGTCTTTGAACACTGATTGCCCAAATCTATGTCTAGACCACTTTGTTTGTTTTGAGACATATAATTTATTAATGTTTTTGTTTTGAATTTTATAAACAACAATTCAAAACAAAGAACTGAGTTTTTAATAAAGAAGTTTGGGATTGGCGGAGGAAAAAACTTTGAGACGAAGAACGAAAAGAGGCGAAACTACGCCCGATAGTAGTGGATATGGTGATGGGCGTAGAGCCAAGGCATGCCTTGGCTGCGAACATTACCATAGAAACGGATAGCGGGGACACACCATCGTTTGAAAAACATTCGTTCCGTACTACAAAATTGTACCCATGTATTTCCCAAAAATCTTCGATTTAAAAATACAGTGCAAAGATGAAATTTGATTTTGGTTTTTAAAATTATCTTAATCAACTTAACACAAAATTAATATCAAATAAGCCTAAAGTTAATGCCCAAAATAAATTCCCAAACTAAATTAAGGTTTGTGAAAAAGGCGTTGATTTTTTTTGTAGTTTTGCATGCAATTTTTTCTATGTAAATCTAATCTAAATAAGAACACAATGAAAAAGTTGCTCAAGCTTGGACTTACATTTGATGATGTATTGTTGATTCCCCAACATTCTAAAATACTTCCTAGCCAAGTTGATGTCTCCACACGATTGACCCGTAACCTTTCTATTAGCATTCCCTTGATTAGCGCAGGAATGGATACCGTTACTGAAGCCAATATGGCGATTGCTATGGCTCGTTTGGGAGGTATAGGGGTAATTCATAAAAATATGAGCATCGCAGAACAAGCAGAAGAAGTAGATCGAGTGAAGCGTTCCCAAAATTTCATCATTAAAAATCCTTTTCATTTAACAGCCGATCATTTTGTGTACGAAGCAGAAGAGTTGATGGCTAAGTACAAAATTTCGGGGGTACCCATTACCCAATCCGATGGAAAATTGGTAGGGATTTTGACCAATCGAGATTTGCGTTTTGAAACAGATAGCAATAAGAAAATAGGAGCGATTATGACCAAAGAAAATTTGGTGACAGCTCCCACAGGAACCACCCTCGAAGATTCTAAAGCTATTTTGAGAAAACACCGCATTGAAAAATTGCCCTTGGTCGATGCAGATTATCATTTAAAAGGTTTGATTACCATCAAGGACATTGAGAAAGCCGAAAAGTATCCGAATGCTTCGAAGGACAAACACGGTCGTTTGTTGGCTGCCGCTGCTGTAGGCATTGGCAAAAAAACGATGGGACGTGTTGCCAGTTTGGTTGAAGCCAAGG
>JAHDIA010000307.1 GCA_020631035.1 Chitinophagales bacterium
AAAGCAAAACCATGCATACTGACCCAACGAGAACAACGAATGCCAATGGCACAAATTTTTCGCGCCTTGGCTCCTTCTTTGTCAATGTCCAACCAAACCCCTGTTGCTTTATCAATGCGACCAGATTCGAGTCCATACTCTTTGAGGGTCAAAATAACGGCTTCTTCTATGAGTCGAAGGTATTTGCCAATATCGGTAAAAAAGTTCTCCAAGTCAAAGATGGGATAACCCACAATTTGCCCTGGTCCGTGGTAGGTGATGTCCCCTCCCCGATTGATTTTGTAGAACTGAATGTTTTGCTCCTTCAATTCTTGTTCAGATAAGAGCAAATTTTGCATATCTCCACTTTTGCCCAAAGTATAAACGTGTGGGTGTTCACAAAGCATCAAATAATTGGAGGTGGCTTTTTGTTCAACTATTTCCAAATTCCGATTGGCTATTTTTTGCTCGACAATCGAGCTCAGCAAACGTGTTTGTTCATCCCAAGCTTCTTGGTAATCAATCAGTCCCTTGTCCAAGACTTGGACTTTTTTGTTGATGATGTCGTTCACAGTATTTATTTTCACTCTTTGCTCTACTCAAAATCGGGATACAATAGGTATTTTTTTCTCATTTTCTTATAAGCACGTACATCGGCCTCCCAAGCCATACGCAATTCAGGTGGTGTTTTACCTGCAATCAAGTCATTTCGCAATTGACCTGAACCTGCCAATTTATCAAAGAACAAATTTTCGTTGAAAAAAGCTCCCAAATCCTTTCCTTCTTCTTTTTGGAATGCAAAAAAGCGGTGAAAAGCATACAACCAATTAAAGTTGAGTTCTGTAAGCCCCTGTAATTCTGGAATAGACAACATTTTCAAATCAAAACCTCTACATTCTTTGCCTTCGTGTTTGGGATACTTGGAACCTTCATTGCTCTGTGGGGTAAAGGCGTATTTACCATAAAAGAAGCTGGGATGCCCTATCCATTGAAAAGGCGTTTCCGTTCCCCGTCCAATACTGATGGGAGTTCCTTCAAACAAACATAAGTGTGGATACAAATAAACCGACTTCATATCAGGCAAATTGGGCGATGGTTTGACAGGCAATTGGTAAAAAGATTTGTGGGTATAGCCTTTGCACTCAATCACTTCAAAATCGCATGAAAGCTCATTCTTCAGCCAGTTTTCTCCTTCGATCATACATGCCAATTCTCCCACCGTTAAACCGTGTACTATTGGAATAGGATGCATACCGACAAAAGATTTTTGTTTGGCATCTAAGATCGGACCATCAACATAATGTCCATTGGGATTGGGACGGTCCAAAATCAAGAGTTTGCGCTTGTTTTCGGCACAGGCTTCCATCACATAGTGCATAGTCGAAATGTAGGTATAAAATCGCGCTCCCACATCTTGAATGTCAAAGACTACTACATCTACATTGGACAATTGTTCGGCAGTGGGCTTTTTGTTTTTGCCATAAAGCGAAACAATGGGCAAATTGGTTTTGACATCCACCGAGTTTTTAACCGTTTCTCCTGCATCGGCTGTTCCTCTAAAGCCGTGTTCAGGAGCAAATATTTTGACCAGTTTCACCCCACTTTCCAATAATTTATCAACCAAATGCTCGTCTCCTACCATAGACGTTTGGTTGACCACCAAAGCTACCCGTTTACCATCTAAGGCAGACAAATAATTGTTCAAGCGTTCGGCACCAACAGTGATGCTTTCATTGTCAAACTTGGCAATGGCTTCCTCAGTATCTGCCTGATCTACTGGCATACTTGTAGGTGTTTGAGCCACCAAGAACAAAGTACAATTTATCAACAAAAAACATAGCAATAATCTCTTCATAATGTAGAATACTGTGTTTCAAAAAATTTTAACAATGGTATAATTAATTTGAAGCAATCCCGATACATCGGGATCATCGCTACTGATTTGCCCGCTATCCGCTTTTACTCCTCCCTGTAGAGACGTTGCATACAACGTCTCTACAGCTGCGGGGTAACCGCTGCCTATCGGGGCTAACTTAAAAAGTTCACCCGCTTTCGCAGAACACACTTTTGAACATTTCGTCTTCTAAAATGTCCATTCAAAACCAGAATTTAGAGTCCCTTAGAAGTACTTTCGTTTAAATTCTAGCTTTACATATGCAACTATATACGTTTTTTGCCCTCAAAGTAGTTATCTAAACAGTAAAAACTTACTTTTGTCGACAGAATTAAGTGCAAAGAAAACAAATCATATTGAACTTTCCTTTTTTTATTGCCCGTAGAATTGCTGGAGTCAGACAAAGTTCTTTTTCTGGTCTCATCATCAAAATTGCCACAGTAGCCGTCGCGCTCTCCTTGGCGGTTATGTTGATTTCTACCGCATTTGTCACAGGCTTCCGAAAAGAAATCAGCAAAAGAGTCTTTGGTTTTGATGGACACATCAAAGTACGAAGCTTCGATGCCAACCGTTCTTTTGAAGACAAAGTACCCATTTCTTTGGACAAAAGTTTTTACAAAAAAATACAAAGCCTAGAGGGCGTCCAACATGTACAAAGCTTTGCCCACAAAATTGGCGTTTTAAAAAACGAAGAAATCATTGAGGGCATCATTCTCAAAGGTGTTGCTAGTGACTTTGATTGGGAAAGTTTTCAGCCATACATCAAAGAAGGCAGTCCTTTTGAAGTGGTTGACAGCACCAAAACCAAGGCAATCCTCCTATCTGATTACACCGCCAAACGCCTCAAGGCAAAAATCGGAGACGACCTCCTCGCCTACTTTGTCGAAGAACGGGTACGGTACCGAAAATTTGAGCTGGTTGGGATATACAAAACAGGTTTAGAGGAATACGACGAACGCTTTGCCCTAATTGACATTGGACACATCCAAAAACTCAATAAATGGGAAAAGAACGAGGTTGGTGGTGTCTCTGTCATTCTAGACAATTACGAAATGATGGACACCATCAATGACAAAATATATTACAGCGTACTCGACCACGAAACCAAATCCAATACCATTCGAGAAATCAATCCAGGTATTTTTGATTGGTTGGAGCTACAAGGCACCAATGAATTCATCATATTAACTTTAATGATTATCGTTGCCATCATCAATATGATTACCGCCTTGCTCATTTTGATTTTGGAACGTACCAATATGATTGGTATTCTCAAGGCATTGGGTGCCAACAATCAGAGCATTCGACGTATCTTTTTGTACAAAGCGGCTCGTATCATTGGCATTGGTATGCTCATTGGCAACCTTATTGGCATTGGCGTGTGTTTCTTGCAGTACTATTTCCAAATCATCAAACTAGACGAAGCTTCTTATTACTTGAGCTATGCTCCTGTTGATTTCAACTGGTGGAGCATCATACTCATCAATATTGGTGTATTTGTCATTTCCCTCTTGGCATTGATTGTACCAAGCTATTTGGTAAGTTGGATTACGCCCATCAAAGCCATCCGATTTGATTGAGCAATCTAACTACGACTAGTAAGACAATTTAGGTCCAAAGCTCAAATCACCTGCATCTCCCAAACCAGGGACGATGTAAAAACGCTCATCCAATTCGGCGTCCAAGGCTCCCAACCATATTTGGGCATTGGGGATTTTTTCTTGTAAGTGTGTCACTCCTGCTTGAGCTGCAATCACAGCTACAATGTGTACTTCTCTAGGTGTACCGTGTCCTAGCAAATTCTCATAGGCCTTGACCAAGGAAGTACCCGTTGCCAACATAGGGTCGATTAGGAGCAAAACCTTGTCTTGTATAGAAGGCGCACCAATGTAGCACAAATCTACCTCCACACCAGGCGCTTCCTCATTGCCTTCCTTTCTAAATGCGCCAATAAAGCCACTATTGGCTCTATCAAAATAATTTTGGAATCCTTGGTGAAAGGGAATCCCTGCCCTCAAAACCGAAATCAGTACAGGCTGTTCGGCATTGAGCATAGAGCGGTCTATACCCAAGGGAGTGGTTACGTCTATTGGTATATAATCGAAGGTTTTGGATATTTCGTAGGCCATAATTTCGCCCAAGCGTTCGAGGTTTCGGCGAAAGCGCAATCTATCTGTTTGAGTATTGACGTCTCTCAGCTCAGCTAAAAACTGGCTGGCGATGCTATTTTGTTGATCTAGTATAAACATAAGGGGTCAAATTTTGCCCAAAAATACTACGGCTCCCCCATTTAATTTGAATTAATTTCAGTTTTTTTTCAAATAAATTTGGAATATCAAAAAAAGCTCGTATCTTTGCAGTCCAATATCGCGGGATGGAGCAGTTGGTAGCTCGTCGGGCTCATAACCCGAAGGTCGTAGGTTCAAGTCCTGCTCCCGCAACTAAGTAAAGTCTCTTTGTCGTATGATGAAGGGGCTTTTTTTGTTTTTTAGCACCTTCCCATTTCAAGTGAGATCGCTTTCTTTTGATAATGCTTACAATAGATTTTTGAACGGAATGTTTTGGGCTTCGTTTGCATTGTGTCTCCCCGCTATACATTCCAAGCCTGTAGACAAGGCATGCCTTGTCTCTACAGGGCTTTCCATTTCTATCGGCGATCCGACGTAATAAAAGAACTTCAAAAGAGGCTACCCAATTGTAAAATATATTACTAGATGAGCCCTCCCTTGAGTACTATTTTTCTTGGCGTAGGATGAGCGGGCGGATGCCATTTACGACGTAGGGAAAAGCATGCGTTGGCTAACCTGACCACAATGTAGCCATGAAAGATGTACGTTGCACCATAATACATCTATCAATCAAACCATTAATTCCTTAATTGTTTTTCTACTTGTAGCAATTGTTTGTTGTAAGCGTCGATTCTGGCGTTGGCATTGTTGTCTACTAATAATATAACCACCAAGAATGCAATGGTGGTGCTGCTTATTGCCCTCCACAAAGGTTTGTCAACAAACATAAATAGCATTGCTGCAAGGATGATAACGATGGGAAAAACTTTGAAAACCATGGTGCTGTACTCTCCCATTGTTTTTTCGGTTCGGCTTATTTCGGCTTTTACAAAAGCGGATGGATCACTTTTGTAATCTGCTTCAAAATTGGCAACTCTTGCTTTATTGGAAAAAAACATTCCTAGCCCTAAAGCCAGTAGTAAAACACCTGCTACTAGGGTCGGGAAAATGTATGCTTTGGCAATTTCGGATTTTCCCAGTTGCCAGAATCCTATGCTTGCCGATAAAAACAGGATTCCAAAAAAGATAAAAAATTGTGATGAAAAAACTTCGGCTTTTGCCCATGCAAGGGCTGCTTTTAATATTTCCTCCATAGTTTATATTTTTTCTTCTTTGATATTAAGATAAGAACCATATTTTAAAGATTTTCTCCTGTTAAACGTTGATTGCTCTTTATAGTGCTGGGGCTGTAACCAAAGGCTTTTTTAAAGGCAAACGAAAAATGTGAGAGGTTTTCAAAACCTACTGCATGGTATACATCGGTGATGTTCTGTTTTTCAGCAGTGAGTTTGTGATGTGCCAGATTCAACCTTTTTTCTGTGAGCCATTTTCCAGGGGTGTTGTTAAATATTTTTTTAAAATCTGATTTAAAGGTGCTTAGACTTCTACCTGTTAAAAAAGCGAATCTTTCCAAAGGTAGATTGTACATAAAATGCTCTTCCATATATTTTTCAAGGTCTATTTTCCCAATCTCATTGAATGTGCCTAAAATTGAACTTGCTCTTTTATCAACGACATCAATGATGGTTAATAATTCTTGTATTTTAATTGCAACAATTTCATCGGGAAGTTCATCTTGCATTTCAAAGTAAGGCAATAAAGAGGCGAAAAAACTTTCCAATAAAGGATGTGATTTTATGGGTCTTTGCTTGGAAATATTTTCTGTCCAAGTTTCTAATATGGGATGATCTAGATAAAATTTACGTAGATGTTCTTCTGGAAGAACCATCGTCACACATTTGAATGCTTGTTCCTCAACAGGTATTTTTATGCTTCGAGATAATTGATTTTTGGGTACCAAAATAGTATCTCCTGCAATAAAAGTCAAGGTGTTTTTACCATAAGACAATTTAAGCTCACCTGAATAAATAAATGCTACAATGTGTTGGGGCGAAATATTTTCCCAAGTGTATTCTTTGTCTATTATGCAAGTCATAAAAACCTTGCCTTTGTCTGTTGCGTTTAGAAATTTCATTTAACAAAAATATTAAAGATTACATCAAAACACCATTCTTTGCTTCAACTTTTGGTGGAAGAGCAGTTTCGTCAAGCATTGCTCTACCTTAGATGCCCCCATCAAGCTTAATCGTTTAATGCCATTTCTAGTGTATGCAAAATTGTATTGATCATTATCTCCACTTTCCAAGTGGTCTGTGGAAGTGGATTGGCGTTTTCTGCTGAAACCCTAGCAGCCTTCTCTAAGATTAATTGGGTTGCTGCTTGCCCGATTAGTGCCGCTTCTACATTCTTTAGACGCAATGGAATCTGCGAAACACCACCAACACCAATCCCAGCATCCTTTATTACATCATTTTCAATAAGTAGTCGAACAGAACATTCGACAATTGGCCACTCTGCCTCAAACCGACTGATTGAACGGAAGTATGCTGTTTTTTCTCCCGCAACAACTGGAGGCAAAATCACATGTGTCAAAATCTCATTTACATTCAGTAGATGGTCACGGTCGTGTGCTGATCCATCGCCGTATAGATCGGCAATTGGCATTTCACGTTCTGTTGTTCGCACACTTGCATTATAGACCAGCAAGGCTGTAGCAATTGTAGATGAATGTGAATGAGCACAACCACCTTTGTCAAATATTACACCATTAGAGTGCTGTCCTTTACGGCCACCACATTCTGTATCCCCTTTTTTAGTACAGGGAAGATTGGGATGACGGAAATATGAACAACGGGTCTTTTGCAAGAGACTGCCACCAAAACTAGCTGCCCAGCGAATTTGAGGAGTTGCCAATCCATTTGCTGCTTTTGATAAAGCCCCATATCCAGATTGGATTTTAGGATGTTGCCCCACCTCATCAATAGTAACATTGGCACCAATGCTTACTGAGCCGTCTGCATTTTCCACAATGCCTCCAAAGTCTAATTTATGAATGTCTATGATTGCACCTGATGAAACGCCCATATTATAGCGATCGTGTAAATCAGTACCACCTGCCCGAATCTCCCCAGTTGCACCTTGAATATCTTCTGGGTTTGCAAGTATTTTTAACATGATTGAATATCTTTTAGGTTTTTAATTAATTGATTAAGGAATGATAAAAAAAACTTCCCGATTTTGGCGGCGACATTTTCCGACCTACTACCGCACCGGCGGACCG
>JAHDIA010000308.1 GCA_020631035.1 Chitinophagales bacterium
AAGAAGAACGCCTTGCCAAAATTGAACGCAACTTTGCCAAAATCCCTACACTGGCGCAATTGCAAGACTCCGATTTTATAATGCCCGAATTTGAAGAAATAAAAGTCGCTTAAAACAAAAAATACAATGAGTCAAGACATACAAATCAGCCTACCCGAACACGGATTTGAAACCGTCTTTATAATTGATTTTGAAGACAAGGAAAATGTCATACAAGTCCTCGATTTAGGTTTGCAATGGATCAAAGATTATTTAGCAAATAAAAAATTAAAAAAGTGGGCACTCAATCCAAAAGTTGAGCCTTATGTTCTCAAATCAGACCCATCAGATGAGGATTTCCCATACATCGAATTGGGGATAGATATTTTTGAGGACATTCTCAATTTGTATCCCGACCTAGAACCCAAAGTAGTAAAATGGGTTGAATACATTTTGGAAGATATAGGATATGGGATACTCACTTATGACAATAAATACCTCGGTCACGAAGCCGTTGCAGCACTGGCAATACGTGACAAAAAATACATCAAATATGTCATTGATTTTTTACAAATCAATGATATGGACCACGAAGATGAAACACAAGTATTCTTATTACATAAACCCATTCAGGCATTTGGAATTTGCGACGAAGTACTCGAACTGGTAGCAGCTCGTTTTTGCAGTTTGTGCGGCCAACATGGACAAGAGATGAGTTTCCCTTTTGAGAAATTGACAGAAGCACAACAAAATACCTATCTCAAATATTTACTCATAGACATTAACCATTTTAAACGTTACACAGTCGAAGATAGAATCGAAACTTGGTTAAACCACGCCATTTCAATTGCTTTTGATTTAGAAATAGATGAAGACAATGAAGATGAATTTGTCAACAAAATTTTCAATGAGCGATTACACACCATCGTTAAAGCAACTGCCGATTATGCACCAAGAAAATTCCAACTAGGAGACACAGCAGAAGAACGCCTAGCCAAAATCGAACGAAATATGGCAAAACTCCCGACACTCAAACAATTGCAAGATCCCGATTTTGTGATGCCCGAATTTGATATACCAGGAGAAAGAACGTAATTTAAAGAATGATAAAGTTTGTCATCACCATATTATTTGTCTGTTTTTCCTTTGCTTGTTCTGCCCAAACCGACTGGGACAGTCTTATGGTTCATTTGCCCATTTTGGAATGCCCAATGAAGGACACAATTGACTACATCGAATATCCTTCACCCATTATTTTGGACGCTGCGACTTGGGCGCAAAATGGATTAGATTCTTTGGAGTTGTACAATTTTGCTTTTCAATACGAACTGTGTGGCAAAATGCCAAACGACTACAATCACTTGCTGCTGTTTGCCCGCAACTATCCCGAAGAGAGCATTCATTGGCTTGCCCTATTCGACCTCAACTGGGAACTTATGGATTGGCTACAAACCGCCTACGACAATTCCGAAGGATTTTGGGTAGTCGAATCCCTCATTCAATGCGACACGGTGTACATTACAGAAACCACTTCTTTTGACATTCCCCAAGACAGCACAACAATACACCTAATTACAGAAAATGGTTTTGAACAAATAAAACAATGATGATTTTAAATTTAAAAAACCTTATACTTTTTGGGGCAACGTACATCTTTCATGGCTTCGTTCAGCCTGGTTAACCAACGCATACTTTAGGCTGCGTACAAGCGAGCATCCTCCCGCTCATCCGACGCTAAAATTTAAATTTAACACACAATCAACTCAAACAAAATGAAAAAACACTTAAGTTACAAGGATAATAAATCAGATAAATTTTGGCAGATAGAAGTCACTGGCAATACCTACACTGTCACCTATGGCAAAACAGGCAGCAAAGGCAGCAGCAAAACCAAAGAGTTTGCCTCAGACGAAGCCGCCCTCAAAGACGCTCAAAAGCAAATCAATGCCAAATTAAAGAAAGGGTATCAAGACGCCTCCACTAACAACTCTCCCAATCAACAAGCGACCAAGTCAAGCAAAGCAAGTGCTAAAACCACAAAATCTGCCAAAGCTGTCCCACAAAGCAAAACATTTGGTAGTCTTACTGTAGATTTAAACGACCCCAAAGCCATCAAAAAAGCCGCCAACAAAATCATAGACGTCCTAGAAAACTTCGACGAAGATGCCGACAGTAATGGAGACGAAATGCGCTTTTTATTCGACGCCCAATACCTATTCGACCACATCACCAAAGACCATCCCAAACTCACCGAAGATTTTGTCGATGTCCTATTTAAAAAAGGTCCAATTTACTATGCAGGATGTGATGTCATAGGCATCAATGCCGTTGCCCAACTCGCTTGCCACGACATCAAACACGTCAGCACTTTTCACTCATTTTTGAGTACCACCGATATGAACCACGAAGTCAACCAAGAAGAATACATTGATGAAGTATTGGGTAATTGGGACTGGAAGGGGGATGTACTCGACCTTGCTTACGCCCGTTTTTCCGATCTAGGAGGCCAAAGGGGCATCGACCAAATAGAAGGCTATTTATGTGCAATGGACGATAAAACCTACAATGCTTTTTTGGCAAAAGTGGTTGAAAAAAACTTCCATTTTGATTCCATCAAAAAAGGCTCAAAAGTAGATGCCGAAAGACATTTTTACTTTATAGAGAATTTATTATCCGCTATGCCCACTAAGGGACAAGAAATCTCCACCGAAACCCTCGTCCAACGCTTTAGCGATGCCATTAGTTACCACATTGTTCCAACCAAAGCAGACTTACTAAAAGAGAATCCAGAAATCAAAAAAGCCAAGAAAGAATATGAAAGAAATTTATTAAACAAAGGTGGGGCACTCAAAAAACTATTTTTACCCGAATCCAAAGGTGGATACAAGTCCTTTTTCCTCCAAGTCAAAGGAACGACTTGTGAATATGGAGCCAAGAAAGACAAACTCAAAAGCAAGACATTTGACACCAAGGAGGAATGCAAAGCATTTGCCCAAAAACAAATTGATACCAAATTCAAAAAAGGCTACTTACAAGCCACCACGACAAAAGACCTTGAACGTTTTTATACCGCCCTCAAAAAAGACAAAATTAAGATCGCCAAACAAATCATAGATCAAGGTTTATTGTTTTCAGAGTGGGAATATGGCTCTTTTATAAGCAAAATCATATACAGCAAACAAATAGAAGTTGCCACTCACCTCATAGACAAATACTTTGAAGAAGAAACAAGGGAACACATTGGTGACATCAGCGAATGGAAATTGGTCTACAAAATATGCAATGCAGGAGAGGACACCATTAAAAATGATATGCTTTACCACCTTGCTCAAAAAGACTATCCATTGTCTGAAAAAGATGCGGAGACTTGTCTATCGGTAATGAATCCTAAAACAGCCAAAGCACTCCTTACACCTCGCAACCGTTCCAAACTCAATACCTTTGCCTTACTCAAAGAGGCAGTGGGTAGACGAGCCTATAAAGACGAGGATTCAACCGACAATGTTCCCAATATTCCACTACTAGAGTATTTGATGGACACAGGCATTGACCTCAACAACTTCCCACTAGATCACGAAGGACACGACAGCAACAAAGATCCCATTCTCCACCAATTGGTCCGCAAAGACTTTCCCCTAGAAGTCATCCAAAAAGCCATTGACTGTGGAGCTGACCCGACCCTTCCCTACATCGGTTGGGAGTTGGATTACAATGTCAAAAACCCTTGTAAAAAAGGAGAGTCGGCATTTCCTCTCTTATTGAGTTATGCCAAAAAGAAAGCAGTAAAAGACTGCCTACAAAAAGCAAAAAAAGCTTGGGAAGAAAAGAAAAACCATCCGCCCCAAATTTTGAGTTCAATTGACTCCTTAAACCAATACCTCCAAAACGGAGGCGATCCCAATTATACTGACGAACATGGTTTGAGCCTATTGCACTATGCCGCTACCAAATATCCCGATGCCCACTTGGTCAGTCGCTACTCAGGTCTTCGAGACGAACACAAAGGCTACTACATTGAGGACTATCCTTCGGAACTCGTCGAAACACTACTCAAAAGCGGAGCCAACCCCAATGCCGAAGATCCCAACGGACGCACGCCACTATTTTATCTACAGAGCTATGGAGCCAAACACTTAGTAGAACACGGAGCCGATTTGTACCACCAAGACAAAGACGGCAATACCCCACTCTTTTTCCATTTGTACAACAATGTTTGCCATCCTACAACGCATTATCCCTTCTACTACAACAAATCAAATCGCCTACAAAAAGCAATGATTTACCAATTGATAATGGTTGGATTTGATGTCAATTACCAAGATGCGGAGGGCAAAACCATCTTGCATCACATCAACAAATTGTACAGTCCCCAAAACCTAGCAATGTACATCATCAAAAAACACAATGCCAATTTGGATATTCAAGACAAGGACGGCAATACCTGTATAGCCGAGCTTCAGCAAGTATGGAATTTGTTTGCGAATATTGCGGATGCTCCTTATTTCGATTTGGAAAAAGTAGAGGAGGATGGCAATACTGTTCTACACAAATTAAGCCTCTATTCCAATGGTATTTTTGTCAATGAACTATTGAAAATGGGTGGCAACCCAATGCTAGCCAACAAAGCAGGCAAAACCGTCAAAGATATTTTTGTTGCCAATGGCTGGGATACTGAAATCATTGATTCAGTGGCAGCACAAGAAACCATTCCCAAAAGCTGGAAAGCCATTGATTTGACAATTAACGAAGACAGTTTTAAAACAAGCGTCAAAGACTTTAAAGTAGTGGGTTCTTTCCCTGCTTACTATTTGGATAAATATTATCCTTTCGACAAATTGGACATTTCTGCTGAACACATTTTGTTAAGAGAAAAGGACCAAAATCATACAAGCTTTATTTCTGCAAAAACAGGCAAATATGTTCACCGTGAAGTTGCTAGAAGAAGCCGCTATGGAGCCGAAGTCTTTAAAGACAAAGTATTCAATTGGGGATATGTGAAAAAGTTAGGAGGTAAAGAAAACCTTTTTTCGGTAGATCATAAAGTTAGTACTTACAATTTTGCTGATCCTTATGTTTTCTATTTAGGAGACAAAATCGTTATGGCAGTCAATATTGATACGCTTGAGGAAGTATGGCGGAAAAAATTCAAAGCACTCGAATCAGACCATAGATGGCACAATGGCATTGTTGACAATGAGCATTTGATTGTGAGAGCCAAACAATCCAAAGACAAGGAATTTTTACTCAAAGCATTGGACATACACACAGGCAAAATCAACAAGGACTTTGAGTTTAGTGAGGAGCTACTAGATCACTTTTTGCGTCCCGAGCCAAAACTAGATCACATATTTGGCAAAAGAATGGAAGAATATTTAAGATCTTGGCATTATGATATTAGTGAAAGTTATTTCTTAGATACAGGCGTATTTGCTTTCTTATACCATCGCCCCAAAGAAGACGAAACAGATAGAGGTATCTATCAATTATTTGCCGACAAAGCTCCTGTCAAAATTGAGGGAACAGATGATGTTGCATATCTAAGAATGGTCTACAGCAAAGATTGCCTCTATTTTAGCAAGTACAACGACACCCACATTTACGAATACAACACTCGAAGCCAAGAAACACGCAAAATCAATCTTTTAAACCAAATTAGATCCATCAAACTCATCAATGGAACTTTATTGGTTTTGCAAGATATGCCTAAAGAACTCGAAGCCAGAGTATTGGCAATTCAATAATTTGAAGGGAAAAAAATTATTTAAAAAAGTGCAAACAAAATGCAACCAATCATAGTAAAAGCATATTAGACAAAACGTCCAAGCTATGATGCAAGTAGACAAGAGCCAAGAAAACTTACAGCTTTTGACAACAGAAGTATGTGACCAACTTCAAGAAATCATTGATGATTATACCAAAAAAAATATAAAACTCAATGAATTTCAAGTATTTCTCAATCCGATGTACCTCAAAAACAGTTATGGCGAAGGTATATGGATAGGATTTGAGACCGAACACCAATGTGACCTTATACTCGATTACTTCCAAAAATATGATCAAGGTACCAATGATCCTAAATTTTGGGACGACATTGAACTTTTAGAAGAAGCACTTCCTGAGGTTTTAAACAAATTGAATGAAAATGGTGTTTTTACTCCAATCGCACAATCTCCAATGCGGGTTGTTTTTTGGATAGAAGACGATGAGCCAAAAGAGTTGTTTGTGGTTTAATTTTGTGTTTAAAACCAATCAAAAAGTTGAGAACCTGTCTGAGCGACAAAGAGCTGAGCAGACACATCTATGCCCGATAGTAATGGAAAACCCTGTAGGGGCGAATAATTATTCGCCCACAGGTTTGAAATGGATAGCGGGGAGCCCCCATGCAAACGAAGCCAAAAACGTTCCATTCTCATATATAAAAAACATATTTACAAGCCTAATCTAAACATTTAAAAAAAATCTAAGGTGTTTGTATGAAAAGTATTGGGAAATAAGGTATTGATTTGTAAATTCGCCACACAAACGACTAAACATAAGAATGCATTACCAACAACTATTTGAAAATAGCTTTCTTCATTTTGCGCCAAGGGAAGGAACGATTCCATTTTTATCACAAAAATTTTTAAATCGTTATACCAATATCCCTGAGACCTACTTGATTTTTTTACAAAAATGCAAAATGCTCTCCAATCAAGACCACAATGTCTGGTTTATCAGCATTGAGGACTATAATGGAACCTCTGATAGTGCTTTTGCTTGGAATGAATTTGAGCAACTCAGCCTTGAAGCTGCCGAAGGAAGTCTCACTCCACAAAATGACAAAACTGAAATTCGAGCTTTTTGGGATTATTGCTTGCCCATTGCCTTTTCAGTTAAGGCTACTTACCAATATTTGGCCCTTGACCTACATCCCGATAATTATGGTCAGATTGTATTGGGCAATGAGGTCGAATTTGAGAAAGTAGTTCCTGTTTGCCAAGATATTATGACGCTTTTTGAGCTACTTGCTCAAGCAGAACTTCCTGAGGAACATCCTATTTATCCTTTCTTTTCTCCCGAAGAACCTCTATCTAATCAATGATGTTTTTTGATTGAATGGGACGGAACGTTTTGGGCTTCGTTTGCAAAGTGTCTCCCCGCTATCCATTCCAAATCCTCGTTTAAGGCAGGCACAATCCCGAAAGTTCGGGACTACTGCGGGTTTTTCATTACTATCGGGCGTAGATTCGCCAATGGTGTACCTTCGTCGAAAAACGTCATTCCAGAAGCCTTTGGCTATCTGGAATCTCATGTT
>JAHDIA010000309.1 GCA_020631035.1 Chitinophagales bacterium
AAATTAGTTTAATTTCCCACCTTTTATGTTAATTAATGATTAATTTTTGATGTTATTTTCACCAAAAAAAATCCCAGAAATAGCCCCACTTTTTTGAGTCATTTCCAGAACCTCACAAGAGAACTCATTTAAATTGGATTCAGTTCCCAAGACTTCATTTTTTTTCAATAAATTTTATGAGCTTTTTGCGAATATAAAAAGTTGGGTTTAAATAATTGCTTTTTGATTTTTGGGACGGAACGTTGAGGGCTTCGTTTGCAAAGTGTGTCCCCGCTTTCCGCTTTTGCATGGCAACCGCTTCAATCGGGCGTAGTATCGCATCTTTTGGACCTTCGTTGGAAAAGCAACAGCTTCTTAAATACCAAAAGAAAAAAAGCGTCGGATGAGCGGGCGGATGAACCTTTGTACGCAGCCCCCAATATGCGTTGGCTAATCGGACCAAGATGTAGCCTATACCCAATGACCTTGCCCAATAATTCAAAAACTTGCTATTGATTTTTCTTGAATTTATGTGTTGATTATCAGTGTTTTATCTCTTTTTTTGTGTTGAAAATTGGCGTTTTTGAATCATTTATGTAATTTTTTCACCTCAACACTTGTTTTATTTTTGAGATGTGCAATTAAGGTATGCCAAGCAATCAACAAAACTTACACATTTTACATCCTGTCTAACATAACCACCAAGGAAATCAAATAATTTAATTAAGGTAAAATAATTAGGGTACTAGCTATTTTTAACTAGTTAGTAAAAGCGAATAACAGCCAATTAAAAATTGACTGATTTAATGTAACACCTAAAATTATTTACTAAAACATTGAAGTGCTAGATTAAATTTGAGATCTAAAGATACTTGTGTGTCCTTCTACATAACCATTTAAAAGCATAAAACAGTCACAATCAAAAGAATATATACATACACAATGTATGTTATAGTAGGAGTATGCCCAAAATCCTAAAAAGAGTAGGCACTAACCTTTAAACATTTTAAGATGAAAAAATTAAATGAAAATTGTTTGAAAAGTATTTATGGTGGACCTATAGATCCATTCGCACTAATTGATGGTTGCTTTGAAGAGGGGACATTGGTTACCACTCAAAATGGTCAAAAAGAGATTGAAAAATTGAATTTGGCAACAGATAAAATCTGGAACCCAATCAGTGAACAGTGGATGAGTCTTTCTAGACGAACAGTTACAGTAGCCAAAGGGACGATGTATACCATCACGACTGCTTCAGGTACAGTAACAACAACGGATAATCATCCCTTTATGTTGATGAGTGGCGAAGTCGTAAAAGCCAGTGAATTAAATACAGGTGATCTTTTGGCTACAGCTGAATCAGGTGATTTGATTACCAATATTGCAATCAATCCAATTGAGGATTATATACTTGTATACAATTTGGTATATGCAAATGTAGGAGAGCAAAAAGAAGATCACTTTGTAGAGGTCAATGGAGTAGTTTCAGGAGTATTGTTCTTACAAGATCAAGTTGCTCATAGAACACCACTTGCTACAGAGCAAATGAACTAATCAATTGTTGATTTAATGAAATAAAGAAGCTACTCTATATGGATGTAAATCCAGTAGAGTAGCTTCTAAATAATAGATTAAGGTAGACTTTCTACAAGAAGAAGTTGTCAAATTTTTTTCTTAAACAAAAATAATTGTGAAGCACATGTTGAAAACAAGAAAATACAAGCCTTTTCCTTTTATAGCACAGACGGGAATGATGGAGTGTGGCACCACTTCATTGGCGATGATTTTTAAATATTATGGCTTTTACAATGTCCAACGTGTGCTTGCCCAAATTGCCAATGTCGATACCCAAGGAACCAACTTATATGTATTGAGTCGTATTTCGTCTCAATTTGGTTTTGTCGCTGAGGGCTACGAAATGGAATTCAAATACCTACAAGAAATTACATTGCCCTGTATTGCCCACTACGAAGGTGTCCACTTTGTAGTAATTTATAGAGCCAATGATAAATATGTTTGGGTAGCTGATCCTGCCTACGGCAAAGACAAATACACTCGAGAAGAATTTGAAGAAAAATGGAATGGGGTAGTACTAACCGTTAAACCAACTGAGTATTCTTTTAAAAGCAAAGATATGCTCGAAATGGTGGAAAGCAAAAGAGCCGAAGATGCTTCACTTTACGGGAAATTTTATCAGCCAGTTGAAAAACCAAGAAGGAAATTGTTGTTGCAAATACTAGGCGCAACCCTCCTTTTACAATTGGCAGGCTTAGCAGTTCCAATCTTTACCCAAACCATTGTCGATCAAGTATTGGTACACGAAAACAAACAACTTTTGTACAGTATTTTGATAGGAATGGGGGTCATCTTTTTTATACAAATTATTTTTCTGTACATCCGAAACATCCTCTTGGTACAGTACAAAGTATTTTTAGAACACGATTTCTTTAGTAAATACTTCAATCATTTTATATCCTTGTATCAATCTTATTTTGATCGCCATAGAAGGGAGGATTTTATCAATCGTTTTAGAGAGAATATGAGAATCAGACAAATTCTCAATCCAGCTTTGTTACAAGCATTTATTGATTTAATATTTATATTGGGATACATTCCATTGTTGTTTTTTTACAATGTAAAACTGGGTGTGGTAGCACTCTTGTTGACTGGATTGTTTTTGTTGGTTGCCATTGGTACAACCCCTCGTATTAGAAGTCTTGCCAATAAAGTATTTTTCAAAGATGTAGCAGTACTGGGCGATTTCTTAGATGTTTTATTGGGCATCAATACAATGAAGTTGTTGGGGATTGAACAAGTCAAGTTTATGTCTTGGCAAAATGAGTACAAAAGAAATTTAAATACAGTTCTAGAATCAGAAAAGGTACAAACCATTTTTACGACCATTCAACGCACCATCTTTTTGTTTGCCCAAATTGCCATCTTTTGGTTGGGTGCCTATTGGGTATTTATGGGCGAATTAACCCTCGGACAATACCTCGCTTGTATCACCATTTTTATGATTGTCCTTAATGCGCTCAACAATGTTTCTTTCTTGTGGATACAAATGGCAGATTTATCTGTCTCGGTCGCAAGGCTCAATGATGTATTGGTGCAAAAGCAAGAAGGGGGAGATTTAATGACCGAAAAAAATGTGCCCAATATTGATTCATTAGTCATCGAAAATTTAAGCTTTAAATACAGTTCTACAGTGGACAACTTGATTCTTAAAAGAGTCAATTTAGAAATCAATAAAGGGGAGAAAGTTGGTTTGGTCGGTAGAAATGGAGCAGGGAAAACCACCCTAGTCAAACTCATTGTAAATTTATATCCAGAATACGTTGGTAAAATTTTACTCAATGGTACAACGGACATTCAGTCGGTCAATGTCAAGGCATTGAGAAGAAAGGTGTTTTTATTCCCACAAGATATTTACATCTTTAATGGAACAATCAGGGAAAATATTTTATACGCCAATCCAAGTGCCAGTAATGACGAAGTAATCAGAGCCGCAAAATTGGCTGATTTACACGATTTTATCAAAACCCAACACTTGGGTTACAACCAAATGATTGGAGACGAAGGAATGAATTTATCTGGTGGGCAAATTCTCAAAATTGGTTTTGCCAGATTGTTTGTAACCAATCCAGACATCATTATTTTGGATGAAGCGAGTAGCCAGTTAGATGTAGAAACAGAACAGAAAATCTTAGAGAATGTGATGAATGTTTATAGAGATAAAATAATCATTTCCATTGCACACCGCATCAATACACTCAAAAATTCTGATAAGATAATTGTAATGGACGAAGGCAGTATTGTCGAATGTGGAACACACGAAGAACTATTTAGAAACAAAGGCTTGTACTATAAATTTATGAAAACATATGTCAGCTACTAAATTAGACAACAGCAAGCGAGGACCTTATGGCGATTTAGAGGAGCAACAATACAACACCCTCTACAAAACAATGGATGTTCCCTTGATGGACATTCGCCGAAAATATTTTAAACAATTTATGATTGTTTCTTTATTGGTATTGGGTATGGCCATTTTCTTGGCAAGTGTTGTACCCATTCCCAATTATTTACAAGTGCCCATTGTCATAGAAAATATAGAGCAAGACCATTCGGTTATGTTTAATCATTCGATTAGAGTCAAAAATTATTTTGTGAATGCTGGCGAAGAGGTCAAAAAAGGTGAAGCCATTTGCCATATCAGCTCTCCCGAAATTCAAAATTTAATTTCTGCCATTCGAGTGGCTCAAAATGATATTCAAGGATTAGAAAAACACGATGCCCAAAACATTGACGTACAAATGCAAAATTTGGATGCTCAAAAGGATGCTGAAAAAAATAGCTTTACCTTCTTAAAGGCAGAAAAGAGAGCTGCAACTGATTTGTTCAATTCCAGAAGATCGGGATTGGAAAAAGAATTAAAATATCTTGGTAATTTAAAAAATAAAAACCACGCCTTGTATAGAGAAGGGGTCATTAGTCAGGTCGAATATTTGCGTTTTGAAAAAGATTATACAGATAAATTAAGTGAGTTGTCTGTACTAGAAAAAAATCATTTGCAAAACATGCAGCAGTACAATTTACGTATGCAAGAAGTCAACGAAAACTTGGTCAGCTTCTCTAGTGATCAAAATCAAATTGTCAGCAATTTTGAAACCGATAAGGGCAAATTGAGCGACCAAATTGAATTGGCAAAAAAGAACCTACAGCTTTTTTATGGAGATTACCAACTTAGGAATGATGAACTTGTTTTATTGGCTCCCAAAGATGGGGCGATTACCTATCTTTATCCTGACAACAAACTACTTAATTCAGGAGAAATATTGTATCGACTCGAAGATGCTGGCGGTCAGTTTGAAGCCAATGGTTTGGTAGCTGCAGCAGAAATTGGCTATGTTGATGCCGATATGGTGAGCAAAATTATGCTCGAAACTTTTCCACATTATGAATGGGGCGTATTGACTGGTGAGATCGAAAACATCAGTTCCTCACCCAATGAAGAGGGGCAGTATACGCTTTCGATTAGCCTTACAAAAGAAAATCCTAAAATCTCACCACTCTTGCAAAATGGTCAGACAGGAACCGCTTCTTTGGTCATTGAACAAAAAAGTTTGTTTGGCTATATCTTTAGAGACTTTAAAAGAATGGGGAGTGGAATTATTTATTAATATATATTGAAATAATATGTTGGTTTTTATGGGCGACTCTCCTCGTTTCAGACAAGTACAGTCTGGTATCTTTTCATGTTTTGTCTGCCCAGCACACTTATCCTTCCCTATGCGCCACGCTTCAAGGAGATAACAAGCAAAATGTTGGAGCGAAATAGAAAAAAGCGCAGGATGAGCGGGCGGATGAACCCTTGTACAAGGGACTAAGTATGCGTTGGCTAACCAGTACTCCCGTAGCCTCAATGCCAATGACCTTGCCCAATAATTCAAAAATTTACTTTGAATGCCTATATTTGTGCTATACTAAGCAAGTCATTAATTATGAATAGTAGGGCATTTAAGATACAGGCACTCATTTTGGGCATTGTATTCCTTTGTTTATCAACAACAAATACAATTGGTCAGGGCATTGCCTATCATTGGCACAAGGGTTCGGCAACGCTCAAAACCGATTTGGTCATAGATGGAGAGTTTAAATATCGTTACTCCAAGTCGGACTTACCTCAATTTGCTGTCAAAGATCGAGAAGTAGAAGGGACCAGACAGATAGATGTGTCAATGTTTCGTAAATTGGTTCTAGAAGGTGCCGAACGTGGCGTTTCTTCTCGCAAAGATACCACCATTTTTGTTTGGGTAGAACAGTACGAAGATTTGCTTCGTGTGGTTAGAGAAGGCAAAATCAATGCATACGACAATTCCAAAATCATTGATGAAGAATACAATGGCTTAGATGCTTATATTTTGGTGGCCGAAAGACCCGATTTTGGCATCAAGACCATTAAAAAAGTAGGAGATTTGACAAAGGTGATGTCAGATAAGCCCTATTTTATGCGTTCTGCCAAAGCAACAGGGCGTGCAGAGAGTCGAGACTTTAGAGTTGTAGTGTTTTTGATTGATCTGTTCAATGATAAGCAGCCAATGCAAACCCTGCGTTGGCCTCAGGCACAACTGGAGACCAATAGGGGAGAGAAACTGCAAGGGCAAGCCTATATTCAGCCTCTTGATTTAAGGAACGAATTCAATACCAATGAATATGCCTTCATTCATTTTTACGATGAAAAAAATGGATTTCGTTTGTTCAGAAATGACCAAGTCAAAGAAGTGAAAATTGATGGCAAAATTTATGAACAAGGTTTTTATGGCTTAACCAATAAGAATTTCTTTGGTCAAAAATGGTTTCATGAAGGAGACGAATACTTGGTTACAAGAAAAATTGTCAACCGAAACAACTATTTTTACCTCAATCGAGACAATAATGAACAAGATTATATAGTTTTGAAACAAGTGTCGGGAACATATCTAAAACCTGAAGAGGAAGGCTTTTTGAGACAAAAGTACTTTCAGGAAAATGAGTTGGATTGAGTGTCAATTCCATCCTTTTACAGCATTCCATTCAAAATTTTAACTACTAAATAGTCCAATCTATAGACTATTTACATATCCAAATCGTATTTTATATACGAAACAACTAGTCATTTATTCATCATTTCAAATTCTGAAAAATGCACACATCTAAATTATTGTTGCCCTTAATGAGTTTGCTTTTTTTGTGTGGTACATATCTCAATGCCCAAGTGGAACAATTTTCTTTTGGCTTATTAAATGCTTCACAAGAGCTAATTTACAAACAACAAAGCCTTTCTCCTGCCCTCCAAAACCTAAGCATCAACACCAAGCAAAACAAACGAAAAGCAGTAGCGGCTGCCCCCGTTTTAGGAAACATCGAAGACCGATTCAGTTTGATGCTCAATATTCGGGCTTTTACCCAAGCTGAACCCATAGATGACGAAAATGACGCCTTGTACAATTTGGCAGATGTAACTGCTTTTAGCCTCAATTTACGTTTGTTCAATATTAGACAATGGGCATTCAGAATTGGAGCAGGTTATCAAGATATTGATTATGATATTTCTCAGGGCTTGCAACATCCTGATTACAATGCCCTTCGTAGAGACTATTTGTTGTTTTTAGGCATCGAAAAACATTTTCAGTTGCCGATTGTAGACATTTATCCTGGCATCATTGTGCCCATTGTTTATGTCGGAGACGATGAAATTGAAACCGATAAAGGACAATATTGAGAATGGACAATTGGATGCTAGTATT
>JAHDIA010000310.1 GCA_020631035.1 Chitinophagales bacterium
ATGGAATTGTGCCTAACGTGTCACCACAGAATTGTCCTCAACAACATCAAAATCAAATTGGGTTTTCCAGAAGTCAAAGTAGGTTTGTTGCCAGGTGGAGGTGGAACCGCCAAAGTACCTTACCTAATGGGAATCCAAAATGGATTGACCTATTTGCTACAAGGTGTCGAAGCTCGTCCACCCAAAGCCCTCAAAGATGGTTTGGTAGATGATACAGCCGAGACCCAAGAAGAATTGATGGAAAAAGCCAAGCAATACATCTTGGAGAATCCAAAACCCATACAGCCTTGGGACAATAAAAAACACAAGATACCAGGTGGTTCCGTATGGACGCCAACGGGAGCGCAAACCTTGATTGGTGCGGCAGGCAATGTAAGCAAAATGTCGCATGGCAATTATCCCTCTGCTCAATACATATTAAGCGTGGTCTATGAAGGTTTACAAATCCCAATTGACCGAGCATTGGAGGTAGAAGCGAGATATTTTACGAAGGCTTGCCGTTCTAAGGAATCTAAAAATATGATTCGTACAGGCTTTCAAGGCATTCAAGCAGCTAAGAAAGGCAAATCTCGTCCAAAAGATGAGCCTAAGTATGAAGTAAACAAATTAGGGATACTTGGGGCAGGTATGATGGGCGCAGGGATTGCCTATGTTTCGGCAAAAGCTGGAATCGAAGTGGTGCTTAAAGATGTAACAATTGAAGGAGCAGAAAAAGGAAAGGCGTATTCTAAAAAAATACTAGACAAAGCGATCAGTAAAAAACGTTCGACACCAGAAAAAGCAGAAGCATTGTTGAACCGCATTCAAGCAACTGATGATCCCAAAGCAATGGAAGGCTGTGATTTGGTGATTGAAGCCGTATTTGAAAATCCAGACCTAAAAGCCAAAGTAACACAAGAAACAGAAGCGGTATTGGGAGCAGATAAAATTTATGCCTCCAATACTTCTACCATTCCGATTACCCAATTGGCAGAAGCCTCTGATCGTCCAGAAAACTTTATTGGTATTCACTTCTTTTCTCCTGTAGACAAAATGCCTTTGGTTGAAATCATTGTAGGAGAAAAAACGTCAGATAAAGCCATTGCTGCTGCATTGGATTATACCACCAATATTGGCAAAATTCCTATAGTGGTAAAAGACAAACGTGGGTTCTATACCTCTCGTTGTTTTGGGACCTATTGTGCAGAAGCGGGCTTCTTATTGGAAGAAGGGGTACCAGCAGCTATGATTGAAAATGTTGCCAAGAAAATAGGAATGGCAGTCGGCCCATTGGCAGTTATTGATGAGGTGACGCTTACATTGGGAATGCATGTGTACGAAAGCGATCCTACACCGAACAAACCAGCCTATCAAACCAGATTCTATGAATTGGAGAAAAAGATGGTAGACGAGTTTGGACGCAAGGGCAAAAAAGACGGAGCAGGTTTTTACGATTATCCCGAAAAAGGGAAAAAGAAATTGTGGTCTGAACTTGCCAATGTTTTTGATTCCAAAGTAGATGCTTTGGATGAGGAGACTGTTGCCAAGCGAATTTTACACCGCCAAGCATTGGAGTCCTACAGATGTTTGGATGAGGGAGTGTTACACGCGCCTATAGATGGAGATTTGGGTTCCGTTTTGGGTTGGGGTTTCCCAATTTACGCAGGCGGCACCTTGTCGTACATTGATTATGTAGGAATGGATCAATTCATTGCCGATTGTGACGATTTTAGCCAAAGATTTGGCGAGCGTTGGGCAGTACCTGACAGTTTACGTGAATTGGCGAAAGAAGGCAAATCCATACACGAATACAGTAGAGCCGAAACGGCAGTATCATAACACAAACAAAAAACCACCACCAATTAATTGGTGGTGGTTTTTTTATTCACCATTCCACCATGTAGAGACGTTGCACGCAACGTCTGAACCGAAAATGGGCACAAACGAAACAGGCGAAAAAAACGGTCAAATAATGTAGAGGCAGGCCCAGGTGTCTGCCCGAACCGAAAACAGGCGCAAACGAAACAGGCGAAAAACAAACAATAATGTAGGGGCGAATAAGCATTCGCCCGAATCGAAAACGGGTGATGTAAAGAAAATTCACGAATTTTCTCCACGAAATGCTTAGAAAAAGAACAAACGAAGAACAACCCAAACCCAAATACGCCTGATAGTAGCGAATACCCCTGTAGTCCCGATTGTCCTTTCGATTATCTAGGTAATGAAATAGATACTCCTTGACTATCGGGATTGCGGTTGCCCAGAAAGGAGTAGTAGCGAATAGCAGGGAGACACCCACCCACGAAGCCCCAACGTTCCGTCCTATAAATCAAAAAAGAAAAAATAATCCATCATAAAACCCCATACATGCAATTACTACAAAACATTAAAATATTAGATTTTACCCGATTGTTGCCAGGACCCATAGCCACACACCTATTGGCACAGATGGGGGCGAAAGTCACTAAGGTAGAAAGCCCCAAACGAATGGATTATACCCGTTATATGGGCCCACAAATAGATGGAGCAAGTGCGGCTTTTCATCAATTGAACCACAACAAAGAATCGCTTATCCTAGATTATAATTCAGAAGAAGGCAAACAACAAATTTGGGATTTGGCAAAAGAAAGCGATGTCTTTATTGAGCAGTTTCGACCTGGCGCAATGGACGCTTGGGGCTTGGGATATGAAGCAATCAAACAAGTTAATCCAGAAATCATTTATGTATCCTTAACAGGTTATCCCAAAGGGAGTACTCACGAAAAGGAAGCAGGGCATGATTTTAATTATTTGGCATATTCAGGGCTTATGAGTTTGATTAAAGATGAAAAGGGAAAACCCATAGTACCCGATACACAAATTGCCGATATTGGGGGAGCTTATATGGCTATTATAGCTTTACAAGGCGCATTGATTAAAAAGTTGCAAGGCGGTGGAGGCAGTCATCTCAATGTCTCACTTTCTAAATCTATAGCCCCTTTCTTGGCAATTCCCTACGGATTGTATACCAGCAAAATGGATTACCGCCAATTCAATTTAATCAATGGGAAGACCACTGTCAATTATGCTGCTTACCAATGTTCTGATGGGCAGTGGGTGGCATTGGCGGCGATGGAAATCAAGTTTTGGAACAACTTCTGTGAGGTTGTGGGGAAAGAAGAATGGAAAAGAAAACACGAATCAGAGCTGTTTAATACACAGTTTGATAAATCAGAAATAGCCGCATTTTTTCTCACCAAAACCAGAGATGAATGGTGTGCCTTGTGTAAGGGACACGATGTATGTCTTGCCCCAATATTAGAAATCGAAGAATTAGAAGAGGCTCCTTTCCATCAAGCACAAGGAACCTTTGAAATATTTACCACAGACAAAGGAACAGAACTGCGGACCATTGCCTTACCTTTTGGAGTATAGGTGTAAATGCAAATCAGTCAATTGAAAAACTTGTTTTTTTTAATTTGTGAAAATTTTTTATAAGTTTTTTTCTTTATGAATGAATTGCTTTTGTATTAATTGCACATTTGTTTTATTTTAATTTGTTTTAAAGGGATAGCTATTGGAAACTTTAGATATATTAAACCGTATATATGATTCAAAACAAGATGAATTAATTATTTTAAAGGACTGGAATATACATCTCTACACACTTAATTTATTGGATAAATCAACTTACATTCAAAAAATATTGATAGTAATTTTTCAATAAATTTAAGAACGCTTCCTAATCAAACATATAATACCTACTTACTTATGCTTTACTGATTCTAAAATTAGATTATTAGATTAAGTGGGAATGAGGATGCTTTTCTACAGACATAATAGACATACATTAATTAAAGTTTTCTGTCCTTCTGTCTGTTCCCATTGAGGTTTGTGACGGTTCACCTTACGAAATTATTGCGACAGCCGACGGAAGTTTGCTAAACTATCAATGGTACAAAGATGGTGTGCCCATAGCAGGAGCCATGATGCAGATGCTAACGATTACCGAACCAGGTACTTATACTTATACTGCTGATGGTGCGCCTCCTACAGGGGACTGTATGGGGGAGTTGTGTTGTCCGATCATAGTTACCGAGGTGAGTTGTTGTCCCCCCGTGCAATGTATTCCCATTAGCGTAAGCGTTGCTCCTAATAATTGATAATAGAAAGGTTTTGGTGAGATAAAAAGAATTAATAGAGTATTTAATATATTCATTGCAGTAGCTGGAGTACTTTGGAGGGAACTCTGGCTACTTTTTTTATTTCATATTTGGCTTATCAAATTGATAATGAGCTTGTCAAATTATGTCCACCATATTTGGCTACAAGAAAGCTCACTCTGGTTAACTCTTTATGCTTTGTCTGTCCTACACTTTCATCCTTCCCCCTACGCCACACTTCAAAATTTGAATAAAAAAGGGTGTTTAATGCCTGATTATTAGGTATCTGATGACAATGACACACTTTATTTTGCTACAAATTAAGATTTTTTTAGGATATTTGTAGTTAAATTAATCTAATCATTATTATTTACTAATATGTCTATTATGAAAAGGTTTTTATTCTTATTTGCTATAGTTGGTATGTTTACCTTTGCTTCTTGTGGATCAAAAGGTGACTCAAGTGCATCAGGAAATGCAAAATCAGCTATTGAAAAAACATCTGAATCAGCCAAGAAAGGTGCCCAAAATGCAGGAGGTGCGCTTAAAAATGGTGCTCAAAATGCAGGCAATGCTGTGAAAAATGGTGCCAGTGCTGTTGGCAATGCCGTACAAGATGGTGCGCAAAAAGCTGGAGACGCTGTAGGAAACGCAGCCGAAGGAGCTAAAGAACAAGGTGGCAAACTAAAAGATAAAATCAAAGGAGCTGCCAATAAAGTAGGCCAAGGTGCTAAAAATGTTGGTGGCAAAATTGGTGATGGAGCCAAAAAAGTTGGTGGTGGCATCAAAGATGCAGCTAAAAAAGTAGGTCAAGGTGCTAAAAACGCTGCCAATAAAGTAGGTCAAGGTGCCAAAAACGCTGTTGACAAAGTAAAAGGAGAAGGAGATGGTGGACACTAAGTAGTAACGCATCTTCTAATGTGTAAAAGCACCTGAATCTCAAGGTTCAGGTGCTTTTTTTTTGAACCAAATTCAAACCAAAAGCATTGATAATAGCAAACTTGCAAGAAGTAATTTTCTTTGAGATAGTACAGACAAATCCTTTTTTCCTTGAAAATTGCTTAATTTTGTACATTAATAAAACGTCCTTTGATAATTTTTGCTAAAGAGAACTGTTTCTTAAACAAGCTATCCAGTCGCCTGTGACTCCCTACTATTTGTTTAAGAACCACTCTCCAAAAATTGTCAAAGAACCTTGAAAAATATTCAATCGTTAATCATTGATAATGCAGGAACATTTAGACATACAGACCAATCAGAGTCAACACGGCAATGCACTGCTCGGAGAGGCAAGACAAGGGGAAGTCTTAGAATTACAAGGACAAAGCCCTGAAGGAGCGAGCGTAGAAAATGGGAAAAAGTTTTACATCGAGAGCTATGGTTGTCAGATGAATTTTAGTGATAGTGAAATCGTTGCCTCTATTTTATATGACAATGGTTTTCGTTTGACCAAAGATTATATGGAAGCGGATGTGGTATTGCTCAATACTTGTTCTATTCGTGAAAAAGCAGAAGATAGAATCCGCAAAAGACTCAAAGAACTCAATGTCATCAAAGAAAACAAGCAAGATGCATTGATTGGTATTTTGGGATGTATGGCAGAAAGACTCAAAGACAAACTCCTACAACAAGAAAAATTGGTAGACATTGTTTGTGGGCCTGATGCCTATAGAGATTTGCCCAAATTGGTTGGTGAGGCAGAATCAGGGCAAAAAGCAGTCAATGTGTTTTTGTCGAAGGAAGAAACCTATGCCGAAATCAATCCAGTGAGATTGGATAATTCAGGTGTAACCGCTTTTATTTCGATTATGCGAGGCTGCGATAATATGTGTTCTTTTTGCGTAGTGCCTTTTACACGAGGAAGAGAACGTAGTAGAAATGCTTATTCTATTGTTGCCGAAGCCCAAGACCTTTTCGACAGAGGTTATAAAGAAGTAACCTTATTGGGACAAAATGTAGACTCCTACAAGTGGACCAATCCCGAAACCGAAGAGGTATGCAATTTTGCCAATTTGTTGGAAATGACCGCACAAGTCCATCCAGATTTAAGGGTACGTTTTTCGACTTCTCACCCCAAAGACATCACCGACGAGGTGCTATACACTATGGCGAAATACGAAAACATTTGCAACTATATACATTTGCCTGTTCAGTCTGGCAATTCTCGTGTCCTCAAATTGATGAACCGTACCTACGACCGTGAATGGTACATTGATAGAGTAGAAGCCATCAGACGTATTATTCCCGATTGTGCCATTTCTACTGATGTCATTGCAGGCTTTTGTTCAGAAACAGAAGAAGAACACCAAGAAACCCTTTCGATGATGGAGTACGTCAAATACCAAATGGCTTATATGTTCTTTTACTCAGAACGTCCAGGTACCCTGGCTGCTAGAAAATATGAGGACGACATTCCATTAGAAACCAAAAAAAGACGTTTGCGAGAAATCATTGATTTGCAAATGCAACATTCATTGGCACACAATAAAGCAGATATTGGCAAAACATTTAAAGTATTGGTCGAAAAAGAATCCAAGCGGTCAAAAGATGATTTGTGTGGACGCAACGACCAAAACAAAATGATCATTTTTCCAAGAGAAAACGCCCAAGCAGCTCAGTACGTTATGGTGAAAGTAAGCGATTGTACATCCGCCAGTTTGAAAGGGGAAATTGTGGAATACTTGTAGGGATTTACAAATTATGAGTTGTGAGTTGTAAATGCAAAATGGTTAACCCATTCACAATTGTAGCCTGGCGTGAAGCGGATGGAAGAAACGAACCAACGCAGGTACACCAGAAACGATGCCTATGCCCGATAGTAGTGGATATGGTGGAGATGTAGAGACAAGGCATGCCTTGTCTTGGAAGAACCACCATAGCAGCGGATAGCGGGGAGACCTAATAGTTTGAAAGACAAAGCGCGCCATACAAACAACAATAAATTTTACGAATCAATAGATATATATGGAACTTCAATCCCTCAAACGCCGATATGGCATCATTGGAAACTCGGAAATTTACAACCGAGCATTGCAGCGAGCGGTACAGGTCGCCTCTACCGATTTGACTGTTTTGATTACTGGAGAAAGTGGGGTAGGGAAAGAAGTGTTCTCCAA
>JAHDIA010000311.1:0-3362 GCA_020631035.1 Chitinophagales bacterium
AGGTGATTATTTTTATCCTTCCCTTGTTCCAGAGGAACTCTACAATACACCAATCACATTGAGTTATACTCTTGATTATTCTTCTTATTCTTATTATTCTTGTTATTCTTGTGACTCATTGGTACTGCATCAAACAGTTGTTGTCAATTGTCCTACTACAGGAGACTGCGAATTGTCCAATTTGTCCGCTACCCCTTCTACTTGTACAGCCTATGGAGAAATTTACATTAATCTTGATTTTGATTTTGCCAATGTGGGTGCAGAAGGTTTTACTGTGATGCTCAATGGTAGTGAATATGGCAATTTTACTTACCAACAATTATATGAAGATGGAAATATTACCATAGGTCCTTTTTTAGCAGATGGTAGCAGTAGTTGGAATGTCTACATTATAGACAAAGAAAATGGCAATGCTTGTAGTACCAATACCCAAAGCATTGCTCCCATAGATTGTACAGATGCCATTTGTCAATTTTTAAATTTAAATGCCACTACTCGTTGCCGAACCGATGGAAATTATCATATAGATTTGTCTTTTGATACTCAAGGAATAATAGGGACACACTTTGCTGTTTACTACAATAACTCCTCCTACCCTATGGCTACTTATACATATGCCGAATTGGAGCAAGATGGATTTGTTACTTTTCTTTATAGCTTTTCAGGAGATGACAATATGTTTACCATTGTAGATACAGAATCAGTTGAATGTAAAGATTCTATATTAGTTTCCGCAAATTGTTTAGAGGAATGGTGTGGTATACAAAATGTAGTGATTGATTCTCTAGACAGTGATGTCTGTGCCAATGGTGGTCAATATTATGTAGATTTTGACCATGACCCCAATAGTACCTACGATCTTATCTGGAAAAATACAAGTGACAGTACTTCCTTTTATAGAGCTTTTGGTGTACAACCGCCATTCTTAGTTGATTTAGACAGTTCGAGTATGGGCAGTGAATTATCCTATCTATATATTGTAGATGCCAATGACCCATGTTGCAAATCCACAATAAGCTACAATCTTTATTCCAACAACAATGGAGAATGTTATCCATCTTTTGTCTATTCTGATTTGGTTAATTTTTCTGCTGGTGGTTCTTATGCCAATTATGAACTCGAAAAAATAAACAACAATGAAGATTTCTTACTTCACATCAACTTTAACCACTATACCAACAGTTGGTTTGCTTTCCCCTCTTCTTTGTTGTATGGTTTTCGCATTTTAATCAATGGAGAAGAAGTTGGACAATACCGACTTCCCGAAGACCAATCACTTACTTTTGGTCCTTTCCCTGCTGATTCAGAAACCGAATATGAAGTTAAAATTGCTTCTTTGTGTGAGCATCCAAGTGAAACACCACAAGTACTAGACATAGGCTGGGTTGGACCCGACGACTGTGTTTTAAGCAATCCCTATATTTATCCAACTGCTTGCGATAGTGATGGGGAATTTGACTATAGACTAAGCTTTGATTACAGTGGCGCAACTGGCAGTGATTTTGCTGTTTACATCAATGGAGTGTATCATTGTGATTATTCTTATTACTACATGAATTTAGTTGGCTCTATATCCATTGGTCCATTGGCAGGAGATGGCTCATCCTATACATTTGACATCTACGATTTAGCCAGTGAATGTAGTCTTAGCATTACAGCAAGCGACTTTGAGTGTAGTGATCTAACAGGTGTTGAATTGTCGCTCAAAGCCTATTTAGAAGGCCCTTATGATGAGAGTACCCAAACGATGTCTACCGAATTGGCTGCACAAGGTCTATTGCCTATGACACAGCCCTACAACACTGCTCCTTGGCATTACTATGGTACAGATAGTCTGAGTATCACGCCACCCAATGCCGTAGATTGGGCATTGGTCGAACTGAGAACGGGTCCCCTCTCCGATGGTGGAATAGCGACAAGCAATGCAATCAAAACCAAAGCAGGAATTTTGCTAAGCGATGGCCAAGTTGTTGCCCCTTCTGGTGAGCCGATACGTTTTACCAGTTTTTTAGCAGAGACTTCTTATTACATAACTTTGCGTCACCGCAACCATTTGGATGTTATTTCTTCGGTGCCCGTAGATGTTGAAAATGGGCTAACTTATGATTTTACCACAAATCCCAATCAAGCTTTTGGTATCGACCAACAAAGCATCAATACCGACGGAACGGCGGCACTATATGCTGGCGATTACATTCCCGATGGCATCATTCAAAATTCGGATAAAGACCTTTGGGTAGAAGAACCAGCTATGCTCGAAGTCTACTACCCAACAGATGGCAACCTAGATGGAACTGTTCAAGTAACCGATCAAGACAATTGGTATTTCAATCGTTCCAAATTGGGGGTAATAGAAATACGGTATTAAATTTAAATCTCTTTTCAAAAGCGGCTGTCTTTTTTGATGGTCGCTTTTTTTATTTATTTGGGCATATCCCTCCTGCGTCGGGTCGGGCTATACGCTCCTAGTCCTCGCTTGCGTTGAGTCAGATTAACAAACGTTTAATCAAAGCAATCAAGTTAGCCCCAAGGAGGCTGAGCTTGTCGAAGACCCGCTGTGGGCTATCCGCTGCTATCCCTTATGCGGAATCTTGAAAAAACAAGTTTAATACTCTATAATTTGTTAAAGCAAATAAAAATATCTTTATTTACATACATGCAAACAACTAAAACCAATTTAAACCACCTCAATGCCAAACAACGAGAGGCAGTAATCAGTGAAAACAAAAGATTGTTGGTACTGGCTGGAGCAGGTTCAGGTAAAACCAAAACGCTCCTACAAAAACTGATTTACCTTATAGAAGAAAAAAACATCTCTCCACATAACATCCTTGCCATTACCTTTACCAAAAACGCTGCCAACGAAATGTTGGACCGCCTCATTATTTCGGCAGACGATAGTGAAACCTACCTCGACATATTAACCGATAAAAATAGAACAAAAAAAGAAAAAGATACTGAAAGATACTTCTATACCAAAAAATTCAAATGGATTGCCAATTTAAATCTAAGTACTTTCCACAGTTTATGTTATAAAATATTGAGAAACTTTGGCGTCAATGAGTTTGACAATAAATTTAAAATCATTGGGGATCAATCAGGAAAAAATGATGAATATTCTAAGTACAGTGCAACAGAAACTGTTTTTGAAGTAATACACAAAATACTTATCAAACATTGTGAAGAAACGGATTATCTCCTAGAACTAAAAAGATATATTTTAGATTACTTAATTGACAAAATACACATCAGCAAAAAAAATCGTTCGTCTCTAAATCACAATGGCAAATACTACACCTCACTCAATGGTACAAAGGTACGTTCCAAATCAGAACAGTACATAGCCGATTGGCTTTACAGAC
>JAHDIA010000311.1:3372-7209 GCA_020631035.1 Chitinophagales bacterium
CATCAAATTTGAATATGAACCCTTGGTCAATTTTTCGGATTTTGATTTCCGACCCGACTTTTATATTCCCCAAGCCAATGTATACATTGAACACGTCAGCAACAAAAGTTATCCCACCAAAGACAAAGAACGACAATTTACCAAAGCCAATAAATTATTGGTCAAAACTTATGAACACCAAACCCAAGACTCTGCTCTCTTTAATTTGATTTTGGACAAAATTGTCAAAAATCGCTTACCCGCAGATTATCATTACACCGCAGCATTGTCCTTTGAAGTAGAGTTTACACATTATCACAAAGAAGTCAAAGACTTTATCGCCCAAGTCATTCGGATAGTTGATATGATAAAGGTTGAAAACAGCTCTCCTGACAAAATTCTAGAAAAAGCCCAAAAAGATCAACACGAAAGGATACGCAACTTTTACAAACTCGCCATTCCCATTGTCAAAGCATACCAAAGTTATTGTATCAATAAATCCTACCTTGATTTCAACGATATGATTAATCGAACCATATCGCTTTTTAAAAATCATGATGCCATTGCTCAAAAATTCAAACACAAGTTTGAGTACATACTGGTAGACGAATTTCAAGATGTCAACAACCTACAAGTTGAATTGATAAAACTATTGTTGACCGACAAAAACCAACTATTTTGTGTAGGAGACGACTGGCAAAGCATTTATGGATTTAGAGGTTCTAATGTAGATTACATCATCAATTTTAGTGAGCATTTCAAAGCCTCTCAAGTAATCAAACTCAATATGAATTACAGAAGCACCCAACACATTGTTGGGGCAAGCAATGAAGTCATTAAATACAACAAATACAAGGTGGATAAAGAAGTACAGTCCTCCAAAAAATCTAGTAGCAAAATTCACATTTATGCGGGAAAAAATTTAGAGGAGAACATAGAGTTTGTCATAGCAGAAATAAGAAAACTATACAATCAAGGCTATACCAAAGAAGACATTTTATTTTTGTATCGTCGAAGCAAAATGTACTGGGATTATTCTAAGGAATTCAAACAACAAGGCATTTTCGTTTCTGGTAAAACCATCCACGCCTCCAAGGGATTAGAAGCAAAGGCAGTATTCATCATTGGTTTAACGGCAGGATATGGAGGCTTTCCCGACATCTGGCTTGAGGACCGAATATTTCAAATCATCAAACCCTCCAAACACGACCGTTTATTGGAAGAAGAGAGACGACTTTTTTACGTCGCCATTACAAGAGCCAAAGAAAAACTATACTTAATCACCCAAAAAGGCAACGAATCCCGATTCCTCAAGGAAATCCCCAGCGATTTCACCCTCAAAACCAGTATACAGTTCAAACCCATAATGGACCCAGCCATTCTATGCCCCAACTGCCAAACCACCATTGATAAAAGTTTTGCTTTTTGTCCACATTGTGGTAATAAGCAATAGGAATTGATGGATTTATTGGGTATTTTTGAACTTGTTTTTACTAACAATAACAAAACTCTACGCAATGCATTTAAAATTTATTTTTTCTTTATTTTCTATTCTTTTAAGCCTTTCTTTAAATGCCCAATTTTATCAATGGGTCAATGGTGTTGGGAGTACGGGGGGCGAAAACAGCGAAGCCATTGCAATAGATACTGACGGAAACATATATGTTGCTGGTTTTTTTGGTGGTCCTACTGACTTTGCTCCAAATGATGTGGTACACATACTCAGTCCTACAGCTGATGCTGATATATTTATTGCCAAATACAATCCCAATGGAGAGTTGATTTGGGTCAATCATTTGGAGGGCAGTTTGTTGGGTACAGCCTATGCTCTTGACATTGATCCAACAGGCAATGTAATCGTAGCAGGACAATTCAGAGAAACTGTAGACTTTGACTCAGGACCAGATGAAACAGCACTTAGCTCCAATGGCACTTATGATGCCTTTATTGCTAAATATTCTAGTGAAGGTGAATTGGTCTGGGCAATCAGTTATGGAGGCGAGGGATTGGACGATGTTTTTGGAATTGATATAGATGCTTCAGGCAATATATACGCAACAGGAAAATTTACAGATTCAGTAGACTTTGACCCAGGAAATGGGGAAAGCATTCTTGATGGACCTGGCGGTGATGCGTATTTTGCCAAATTTGATCCCAATGGCAATCTAATATGGGTACAAAACATTGGAGGCACTGCCAATGATGTAGGCAATGGCATTACAACAGATGAAGCAGGCAATGTTTACATTGTTGGCTCTTTTGCAGGAATAGTCGATGCGAACCCAGGAGCGGGATATTATGAGTTAAGCTCCTTATCAGGGGCTTCTTTTTTTGTATTAAAATTGGATGCAGATGGTCATTTTATTTGGGCTATGCAAAGCGAAGGAGCTTCTCCAGCAGTTGGTCAATCTATTGCTGTTGACCAAACAGGAGCCGTTTATACTAGCGGATTTTTCAGCAACACCATTGATGTTGACCCCAGTGACAGCACTTACGAATTGAGCTCAAATGGACAAAGCGATGCTTTTCTTTTAAAACTAAATATAGATGGACAATTTGAGTGGGCACACAGCTTTGGCAATAGCTTTCCTGATGAATTAACAAGTATCAAAGTAGATGCTGAAAACAATATTTATTTTGGTGGTTTTTTTAATGGAATCCTCAACTGGGCAATTGCTGATTCAACTTTAATGCTCAATTCATTGGAAAACCGCAATGCACTCACTGGAATGCTTGACTCAGAAGCAAATTTAAAGTGGGTCAAACAATTGGCAGGCAATAGAACACAAATCAATGACATTGCCATAGACAATCAGAAAAATGTTGTGGCATCAGGAGTTTTTTGGGATACAGCTTACTGCGAACCCAATATTACCGAAACCTATATTACAGCCAATGGAGCAAATGATTTTTTTGTACTTAAAATAAGCGATACAATGGTGCCCACTGAACTTGATGAGATTGTACAAGCCAACATTCAACTATATCCCAATCCAAGTAGTGGCACACTCAATATATCTTTTCCCACTACAAACAATACCAGTATTTTCATAAGAGATTTGAATGGCAAACTGGTTCAATCATTTAAACAATTAGAAGGCGGTTCAACACAAATACTTTTACCTGAACATCAAGGAATGTATTTTGTTGAAATTCGAAACAAAGAGACGGTAAAAACATTTAAGGTTTTGAGGTTATAAATTGGGTGTCAACAAAGCAATCACCACCCAACATGCCACCTACGCCCGATGAAAACGATACCTGTTGCAGTGATGGGGCTATGAAGCAGGAAACACCGTTCCCGATAAAAATCGGGAACGCTAGGAAGACTAGGGACGACCTTGCTGAATGCCCCAAGAGTGTAGCAAGTACAAGTGGTCAACGGGGATTCGACGTGCAAACGAAGGACTGAACGTTCCGTACTAAAAACATATTCTCCTAATATTTTTCAAATCTAACGAACCATTTAAATCAAAAGAGGGTTGATCATTATAACACACCTCTAACTCCAGCTTATGACTATCAACATACATAAGCTTCAAATGGAAAAATATAAAAACAAGTATCGTATCCCCTCAGCTCGTTATCCACAATGGGATTATCGTTGGCAAGGGGCTTACTTTGTTACAATTTGTATCAAAGACCATCACCATCTTTTTGGAGACATAAAAAATGGGAAAATGAACTTATCTCCTATAGGTATCATTGCGGACTTATGCTGGAATGGTATTCGTTACCACTATCGTGATTACAATGTGGTTTTGGATGAATATATTATTATGCCCAATCATATGCATGGCATTTTGATATTGGGTGGCACACAGGAAAAATCCTATGCGGATTCTGGACAGACGTTAC
>JAHDIA010000312.1 GCA_020631035.1 Chitinophagales bacterium
GCATGGTCAAAATGTTAAGAAATTTATTTTACAGTGTACTTAATGTCAAAGGACGTATATTATTATAATCATCATTACAAATGATGATTGATTGGGCTGCAGATTGAATGATTATACTTCAAATATATTTATACCTACGGTTTCCTAATTTTGTATAGATTTAGGAGATTGTAGGTATAAACCTTTTATTTCTAAAATCTAATCAAAACCTAATGCAAATGAAAAAAGTATACCTCCTGCTTTTTAATCTACTTATTATATTTACTGGATACACTGAATTAAATGCCCAAGAATCGAGTACCAAAAAAATGTCGGGTAAGGCATTGTATGGTGGACTCAAAGCTCGACAAATAGGACCTGCCGTAATGAGTGGGCGTATCACCACCTTAGATGCTGTTAAAAGCAGTCCCGAAATTTTATATATAGGCTCAGGCAGTGGTGGCGTATGGAAGTCAATCAGTGGTGGGGCTTCATTTAGACCTGTATTTGATGAGTATACTCAAGCCATTGGAAAAGTAGTCATCGACCAAGCACATCCCGATACTGTTTGGGTTGGAACAGGTGAACCTTGGGTCAGAAACAGTGTCTCCATTGGAACGGGTATTTACAAAACAACCGATGGTGGTACCAACTGGCAACATATGGGACTCAAAGATTCTGAACGTATAGCCGACATCATCATTCATCCCAAAGATCCCAATATTGTATATGTGGCAGTGATGGGGCATTTGTGGAATGCCAACGAAGAGCGTGGTATTTACAAAACAACCGATGGGGGAACCAATTGGCAGAAAATATTTTACATAGACGAAAATACGGGTTGTTCTGATTTGGATATTGATCCTGAAAATCCCGACATTTTGTATGCCACTATGTGGAGTTATCGCAGACAGCCTTGGACTTTTGATTCGGGATACAATGGCAAAAGTGGTGTCTACAAAAGTACCGATGGTGGAAGCAATTGGAAAACCATTCACAATGGTTTGCCTCAAGATACATTGGGTAGAATGGCAATAGCTGTTGCGCCCTCTGATGGACAAACTGTTTATTTGACAGTAGAGGTAAAAGACAAAGATGGCAAGGGTTTGTACAAATCGACAGATGGTGGCAACAGTTGGAAATTTGTCAGCAATGATTTTAATACCACTGTTCGTCCGTTTTATTTTTCTCATATGGTGGTTGATCCCAAAGACAAAGATGTTTTGTACAAATGTGGATTGAACCTCATCATTAGTGAAGATGGGGGCGACCGTTTTAGAAGTGTTGGTAGTGGAGTACACTCCGACATCCATGCTGTTTGGGTAGATCCCAACAATACCAAACACGTTTTTATTGGAACCGATGGAGGAGTATACGAATCATTTGATAGAGGCTACACATTTAAAATGTTTATGAATTTGCCACTGGGGCAGTTCTACCGCATCAGTGTCGATATGGATAAGCCTTACAACATTTATGGAGGTTTACAAGACAATGGTTCTTGGTATGGTCCTTCGCAAAAAGCAGGCGGTATTGGCAATGACGATTGGGAATTCTCTTTTGGAGGAGATGGTTTTTATTCTTTTAGACATCCCACAGATAAAGATATTATTTTCTCTGAATACCAAGGAGGGAACTTGGTACGCTACAACAAAAAAACAGGACGTGCCAAGGAAATCAAACCCTTTCCAGAAAATTCCGATGATAAATATAGATTCAATTGGAATACGCCCATTCATTTGAGTCCAAACAATAATGAAAAGATGTATTTTGCCTCTCAGTATTTGTTTATGTCAACTGACAGAGGGGATACTTGGGAAACCATTTCTCCAGACTTAACCACCAATGATCCTAAAAAACAAGAACAGGAAAAGTCGGGTGGTTTGTCAATTGACAACTCAACCGCCGAGAACCACTGTACTATTTATACTGTTGCCGAATCGCCCAAAAATGAAAAAGTCATTTGGGTTGGAACCGATGATGGCAATGTTCAAGTGAGCAAGAATGGTGGAAAAAAATGGAACAATGTGGTTAAGAATGTGCCCGAATTGCCTGCCAATACTTGGGTAACAGCGATTGAACCCTCTAGTTATGATGAGAACACTGCCTTTGTTTGTTTTGATGGACATAGAACAGGGGACAAGCAAACCTATATTTACAAAACAGAAGACTTGGGAAAAACTTGGACAAGTTTGATAACGGAGGATTTAGAAGGTTATGCTTTGTCTGTCAGACAAGACTTTAAAAATCCCGATTTGATTTTCTTGGGAACAGAGTTCGGTTTGTATGTAAGCATTGATGGAGGAAAATCTTGGAGCCGTTTTGAAAACAATGTACCCAAGGTCGGTGTGAGAGATATGGTAATTCACCCAAGAGACGATGCTTTGGTAATGGGTACACACGGAAGAGGTGTGATTATCATAGACGACATCAATCCCATTAGACAAATTAAGCCAGAGGTAATGGCAGAAAAAGTCCTCTTTTTAGAAAACAAACCATTGGTTTTGCGTGATCCTGGTGCTGGTGGAGGCTGGTTTGGTGGAGCAGGTAACTTTGTTGCAGAGAACCCAAGTTCAGCAGCTCAAATTATCTATTTTATGAACAAGCGTCATACTTTTGGTAAGATGTTTTTAGAGGTGTACAACGACAAAGATGAATTGATTAAGACTTTGCCAGCAGGTAAGAGTGCAGGCATCAATGTGGTTGAAATGCCCACCCAGATGAAAAAGCCCAAGGCGGCTCCGACCAACAATCGTATGGCATTGTTTGGAACCTTGTTTGGCCCCAATTTGCCAGCGGGAAAATACAAGGTGAAAATGATCAAAGGTAAGGACGAATATTGGAGTTCGTTTGAGTTGCAAAATGATCCTGATTCGCCTTATAGTCAGAATGATAGAGATGTGCAAAGTGAAGCAACCTTTAAGCTCTATGATATGACTGAAGAGTTGGCGCATATTTACCACACTTCGGGAGAAATGGAGGAAAAGGCAATAGAAGCCGCAGCCAAAAACAAAGATTTGTCTGAGAAACTGACTGCCTTTGCTGATAAGGTCAAAGAGTTCAGCAGTGGCTTGGTTGCTTTGGGTGGTGATTTTTATGTAGACGAAGACGAGCGCATAGCTGAAAGGATTTCAGATTTGTATCGTCAGGTAAGTGGTTTCCCTGGACGTCCATCTAATTCACAATTGAGCCGAATTGAGACTTTGGCAAAAGATTTTGCAAAAGTTAGATCAACTTATGATACTTTGGTCAATACTGATTTAAAAGCAATTAATGAAGTTTTGAAAGGAGTCGATATGAAAAGCATTGAATTGACTTCTTTCAAAAAGTTTGTAGAAGATAAATAATTTAAATTATTTATTTTGAAGAAAAACATCAAAGCCCCAGTCGATTTCGGCTGGGGCTTTTTAGTTGTAAATGAATGTGTTATAAGTCATATGTGTTTTTTACTTGTAATTAAATAAGAATTTATTTTAAAAAAAAATACGTGCTTTTTGTATCCTTTTTTACTAGGGTTCGTAAAAGTGTAGTGTTTCGTGTGATGATCCCTCCTCAAAATCACCATTCCCTTAAAAAGTTTTATATCCCTGTACAATTGACAAAGTGCAATTAATATTTAAAATGAATTAGGTAAATCCTCTTTGTTTTCTCGCTAATTGATTTAAAATATTTGATTGTACAAATGCGCTAAATGTTTTTTCTAATAAAATAAATTACTGTTATGAATTTGAACAATTTTATAGAATTGAAATTGAGTGAGAAAGAATTAGTTAATGTACAAGGTGGAAAAAGTGTACCACAAATACTAATCATAGTGCCAGCTCCTAAAGAAGAAGATGAAGGAGAAGACGAAGAAGGAACAGAGGGGAGAATTGTTGTAAATACAATGGGCTTAGAGAAGTCTAAGGGAAGTAGGGCAAAAGCTTAATTTTAAAACTAAGAATATCTAATTGCATTTTTAGCATTAGAATTAAAAATTAAATTTAGTTTGCTGTTTCAAATAAGCAGAACATTTTTGATAGATGATCAATGAATGTTCTGCTATTTTTTTATATTCTTTTGGTGGAAATTCGATATAAGCAATTAATTACTCTGTAAATACCGCTTTACCATATTGATATTAGATTTTTTCCAAGCATCTAAATCTAGTTTGGGAATACCAAACTGAGGAATGCCTTCTTTTAGTTCAGGGAAAAACAAAATATCCGAGCCTATAGAAAAGGCCCATATATTGGTAAATATTAATAAAGACGAATCTTTGCAACCAATGCTACCATCCTCTTTGCCTTCTTGAATGAGCACAATCAATTTCGTTGCAGGTGTCCATTGTAATCGCTGCAATTCTTCAAAATCTTTGCTGGCTTTCATACGTTCAGTGATGCCCTTATATTGTTGACTACGGGACATACTGATAACCCTCGAAATGTAACTCGAAAATATTTCTTGAAAAGGCAAATCACTGTGCATAGTATCTAAGTAATATTCCATAACAGACAATATTTTATCCAAGCCAGTGGCATCTTTTGCACTATGTTCCAATCCATTATCTATTGCTGTTATGTTGCGTCTACTTGCTTCTAGAATAACTGATATATACAGTTCATCCTTGTTTTTAAAGTAAAAATACAAATTGCCCACACTCAATTGGACTTCTTGGGCAATGTCTACCATTTTGGTACTACCATAGCCTTTGGTGGCAAATAATTTTACAGCGGCATTGATGATTTCCTTTTCTCGTTTCTGTCTTTCCTGCAATCCCATATTCAAAATTTAATTTAAAGGCAAAAATGCAAAAAATAATGCGATTAAGTAAGAATAAAAGCATAACTTCGTTTGAATAAATATTCAATTCAATAAATATTATGAAGTTATATGCTTTTATAATAGCATTGGGGTTTGTTTTTACACTTTCTTCTCAAGCGCAGAATTGTGAAATTCCCCAGGCTTTGGCTGAGGGCACTTTTGATGTGCAAGTCCCACCCAATATTTTTCAAAAAGGTGTATATGGGCAACAAGTCTCACATCTCAAGGCTCCAAAAACCAGTACAGAGGTTAACAAAGTGGACTTTATGGAATGTTCGGGTTACTTACCCAATAGAGCCAAAATTACACAAATTAAAATCATCGCTGTTTCAGGCTTACCTCAAGGACTTAATTGGTATTGTGATACGGATGATTGTTCTTGGAAAGGGAATGCGGCAGGTTGTTTTTTTATAGAGGGAACAACAGATGATATTGGAACCTTCCCACTCGAAATTGTTGCAGAAGGTACTGGCTCATTGTTTGGCATCAGTAAGACCTATACCTGTTATCTTAGAGATTATCGAGTTGTGGTAGAATAATTTGATTTAAAATTGAAGAAGGATTAGGAGCAAAGGTTAGAGTGCTTCGTCGCTACTTCTTTGCTCGCTATCTGCTGCTACTCCTCGCTTGGTTTCGACAGACTCACCAAGCGATTGAACCGCAAAACGAAAGTTTCACCTTTGCGCTAGCTGAGCCTGTCAATGACCACAAGGTGGCTGAGCCTGTCGAAGCCCCGCTGTGGGGTATCCGCTACTATCGAGGCTATTTTAGAGCATTCACTCATTCTATTTCCGCTTTCTTTTGGACTTACTTCCTCTCGTTTTAGGTTTTTTGTATTTTTTACGCATTTTACTTTCGTGACTGATGCGCTTGTTGACTTTTTTATTTTTCTCCTTCTTTTCATGAAAGGCTGAATTGCTCAAATCTCTTTTGGCAGTTTTTAAAGAGATATTGGCAACAAAAGTGCGTTCTTGTTCTTCGGGAATTTCCTCTTCTATAATTTCTATTTCTTCGGGCAGTTCTTTTATCTGAATATTGTATTTCATCAATTGCTCTATCTCTCCTTGCTTTTCCATTTCTTTCTCTCGAATAAAACTAATCGAAACCCCATTTTTTTCGGCACGTCCTGTACGACCAATTCTATGGATGTAATCCTCTGCCTCTTCGGGCATATCAAAATTAACAACATGACTTACCTCAGATATGTCCAAACCTCTTGACATCAAATCTGTGGCAATCAAAATCCTGGATTCACCCGCCTTAAAGGCATTCACCATGTTGAAACGTTTGTTTTGTGATTTGTTGGAGTGAATTACCCCTAACTGTTCAGGGTATTTTTCTTCTAGGGTTTCAAATAATTTATCAGCTAGTTTTTTGCTACCAGCAAATAGCAAGACTTTATCCATTGTTGCATCGTGTTCCAACAAATGATTGAGTAAATTGACCTTGGTGTAAAAATTGGGAACATAGTAGCCTTGTTGGTCAATGTTTTCAAGTGGTGTACCTGTAGGAGCCGCTTCAACCCGAATGGGCAAATCAAAAAAGTTGTCGATCAAATTGGCAACATCTGTGGTTAAAGTTGCTGAAAACATCAAGTTTTGTCGTTTGGGAGGAAGCAAATCGAAAATGGTAATCAACTGGTGACGAAAACCCAAATTCAACATCTCATCCACCTCATCAATGATGACTTTTTTAATCAGATTTGCCCGAACGACACCATTCATTACTAAATCAATGAGACGCCCTGGGGTCGCCACCAAAATATCTGCTCCTTCCATGACCCAGGCCGATTGTGTACGCAAGCTGGTGCCCCCATAGACACCCACTACATCTAGGCTCATATATGTTGCCAAACGTTCTATCTCTTCCTGAACTTGTTTAACCAATTCACGGGTGGGAACCAATACCAATATAGTTGGCACTTTCTTTTTGTTGTATTTCCATAAGCGCAAACAAGGCAACAAATAAGCTAAAGTCTTTCCCGTACCCGTTTGGGCAATACCCACCACGTCCTTGCCCGACATAATCACTGGAAAGGCTTTTTGTTGGATGGTGGTAGGAGTGGTGATAGCCATATCTTCCAAAGCATTCCACAAGGGCTTGTTCAAGTTCAAATCCTCAAAAGTCATAAATGGTCATTTACATTCGCCGCAAAGATAATGATTTTGTGTTGAATGTGTTGAATGTGTTGAATGTGTTGAATGGTTGAATGGTTGAATGTGTTGAATGGTGTTGAATGGTGTTGAATGGTGTTGAATAGTTGATTGTGTTGAATTATGTTGAATGGTTGAATGTGTAATTAGGTTCATCGTATAATAAATCCCCTGTAGAGATGCACGGTTGTACATTTGAACAGAAAACATGCGAAAATGTAGGGGCATCCTTTATGGGTGCCCGAACCGAA
>JAHDIA010000313.1 GCA_020631035.1 Chitinophagales bacterium
TTGTCATTCCTTTTGTACGCATATTTAAAATGGTTGCCACATAGTTCAAACCACCCAATAATGACGAGACAATAAACAGAGCCATACTGACCAACCAAAGGGTCATACCCAGTTTAGAGCCTGAAGCGGCGTCGGGCAGAGCACTCAGAGGCGGATAAGCCGTCCAACCACCAGAAGCGGGTCCCGTTTGAATGAAAAGTGAAGCAAACATAACAAGACCTGCAAGGAAGAAGAACCAATAGGACAGCATATTCATAAAGGGGCTTGCCATATCCCTTGCCCCAATTTGTAGGGGAATTAGAAGATTAGAGAAAGTTCCACTCAGTCCAGCTGTCAAAACAAAGAAAACCATAATGGTTCCGTGCATCGTTACAAGTGCATAGTAAAATTCGGGATCTAGTTTACCACCTTCAGCCCATCCCCCTAACAAAGTTTCCAAAATTGGGAAGCTTTCGTCTGGCCACCCCAGTTGAAGACGGAATAAAACTGAGAACAAAACCCCAATGATTGCCCAAAGTGTTCCAGTAATTAGAAACTGGCGAGCAATAATTTTGTGATCTTGACTAAATACGTACTTCGTAAAAAAGTTCAACTCAGCATCGTGATCGTGATGATGGTCATCATGGTGATCGTGCGCATGTGTCCCTACGTGTATATCTGTACTTGCCATATTAGCGCGTTTGATGTATTTTATTCAGGAAAATACCTGAAAGATATTTTTAAATTTATTTAATTACAATACCAGCGACTCCGCTGTCTTCTTTTTTCTCTTCTTTCTGTGTTGTTGCTGCTTGTTCTTTCAATGTCTCATACAAAGGCTTTTGGCGTTTCATCCAAGCGTCAAACTTGTCTTCTTCTACTACATAAACTTCTCTTCTCATATTGAAGTGCGCCTTTCCACAAAGCTCGGTACAAGCCAACTCATATATAAAGTTAGGATCGTTTAATTCTTCTTGACGTTGTTCAGAGGTTTTGGTTGGTTCAAACCAGAATTGAGTTGGAATACCAGGTACAGCATCCATCTTTACATTAAAATCGGGTAAATAGAAACTGTGCAATACATCCAAGGCATTGATTTTGACCAAAATTGGACGATTGACGGGTAATACAATCGAATCAGGCGCAAAGAAATCGTCGAAGTTGGCTTTGTCGTCCCAGTCTTGTCCCCAAGGATTGGACTCTAAATCCATTAATGGTACTCTTTTGGCACCCAGTTCTCCATCATTTCCAGAGTAGCGGATGTCCCATTTAAATTGTTGTGCAGTAGCCTCAATGACCAAGGTGTTTCGATCTTTGGGAGCAGGAGACGTAATCGCTGTCCAACTACGGATACCTTCCATCACCAACAAAACCATCACAATAGCAGGAATCACCATCCAGACCAACTCTAGTTTGTTATTTTCTGGATAATATTTTGCCAATCGGTTATCATCTTTTTTGTAGAAGTAGGAAAAACCAAACAACAAAATATGTGTCAATACAAAGATGGGTAAAATGGCCAATAAGGTCCAAAAGTACATACCTTTGATTTTAGCACTGTGTACTGCTGCTGGTTCCTTTAAAAACAAGAAAGCATCTGAATAGTGATAAGCTGACCAGAAAATGGCAATCATACCAAAAATCAAGGTCAACATAAACAGGCTTGCTTGAATTTTATTGTTGCGGTTGACTGCCTCGTCTTCTCCCTTGAGAGTATTCAATAATTCTCCAGCCTTTGCCAACTGGAAAAGAATGACTAAAACCAAAGCAACCGCTAAAACGCCAATAAGACTATACATTATTTATCGTTTCTTTCTTTTTCTAAAATAAGATTCAATCGTTTATTCCCCAATTAGATACTGTGTGTGGCATGTTCCACACTTTGTCTCAAGAATGGGTGGTTGACAGGAACCAATGAGTGTTTTGCCAATGTGCTAAACACAATAAAAATGAACGCCCCTGCAAACATAATGGGTACACCAATTTCGAGTGGACCAAAGCCAAGATTCAATACTTGGTGACCGTGATCGAAATAATGAGCACTTTTGATGGCTCCTGGCATTGCCAACAAATAGAAATCCAACCAGTGTCCAATAATCACCATTACTGCAATAAAACCAATTGCATTTGGATTTCTCTTTGCTCTTGCTGTCATTAAAACAAGAAAAGGTAGGGGGAAGTTTATCATAAAGTTCAAAAAGAACAAAATTTTATAATGTTCAAAACGCTCACAGAAGTAAAGCGTCTCCTCTGGGATGTTTCCATACCAAATCAACATAAATTGTGAGAACCACAAATATGCCCAAGCCACACTAAAAGCAAACATCCATTTTCCCAAATCGTGTAGGTGGTCTGTGGTTATATTTTTGAGGTATCCTTGGCTTCTTAAGGTCAGAACAATTAGGAGGGTTGTTGCAATGGCAGCCACAAAGATACTGATAAAGCAATACCAACCATACAGCGTACTGAACCAGTGTGGATCAATAGACATAAACCAATGCCACAAAGCTGTAGAACTAGAAATAGCGAATACAAACAAAAATATCATTGCAATGACCTTACTTCTTTTGTATCGGTGTATTCCAGGGTCTTTGTCGTTTTCAAATGAGTTTTTACGGAACATCCAGCTCAGCAAAGACCACAACACCAAATACACTACCGTCGCTCCAAAGAAGAAGGTACCATTGAGGAAGGGTTTTTTACCTGCTATCAGTTCATCCGTTTCTTCTATTCCTATATGCGCCCATTCGTATATGGATCGCCATCCAAACACGAACACCAGTAATAAAATCACTGCAAAGAAAGGAATGACTCTCCCCATTGCTTCTGGAATCCTAGAAATCAAGATGACCCAACCACTGTATCCAACGGTTTGAGCCGTCACATAAAAGGTAGCTGCCAATCCCAATCCCAAAAAGAAATAAGAATTGTGCATCAAAGTTGTCCATATTCTCGTTGCACCATAGTCCGCCCCCATATTGGAAATTACTCCTAAGGCGAACAAGAGCGCACCAACAACAAACAGAACAATACCCGTCATACGAACTTTGGGGTCCATTTCGTAGTACTCTGCTTCTGGTCTTATATAATGATGATGATGTCCCATTTATAAATTAATTGCTTTTCTACTTTTAAAAATAATGATTATTGACCAATTCCTTTAGTCGATTACCTCAAAGTCTACCCTTCTATTTTTCTGCATATTTTCAGGAGTGTCGTTTGGTGCAACTGGTCTAGCTTCACCATATCCTTGAGCAGTAACTTGCCCCTCACCCACTCCCTGCGATAATAGATAGTTGAAGACTGCACTGGCTCTACGTTGCGAGAGTGTCAAATTAGACGCAGGATTGCCCGCATTGTCTGTGTGGCCACTGATCTCAACTCTGGAACCCGCATTATTGGTCAAAATGTCTTTCAATAAATTCAATTCATAATATGATTCCGCACGCAAATTGGCACTACCTGTATCAAAAAACACATTGTCCAAAGTGATTGCTTTACCTTTTTCGAGTTTGTCTATACTGGTCAACTTAGAGCTAATAAACTCTCCTGTTGGAGAAGTTGGAATTGAAGCTTTATTGCCTTGTACATACATTAAGGCAGCTGCTTTACCCAATTTCTTTTGATCCATTGCTTTTTTCTGTTGCATAGATTTGATATAGGCAATCACTTTCCAACGTTCGTCTTTGGTCAATTGAGAAGCATAAGAACCCATATCGTTTCGACCATAGTGAACAGAATGGAACATTTTACCCTCTGGCATTTCCATATAAGTATCGGCATAGTAATTGGGCACCCCTGCATAAGGACCACCACTGAGTATAGAGATACTACCATCTCCTTCACCTTTGGCTCCATGGCAAACCCCACAATACACATCGTATTTCTCCTTTCCTACATCCAATACATCCTTGGGAATCTCTCCACTTTTTAAATTGGCTGTGTATGGATTTTGGTAGGCAACTGATGCCTCATAGCCTTCCTCATTGTTGTTGTAAGGATAAGGAGCGTAGCCTCTGGCAATGGTTCCCTCAACTGGTTTACGAGCCGTTGTTCTATCTTTAAACAAAAGGTAATCCACCTCTTGCGCACCCGACTCATTCAAAATATCGGAATTGGTACCAGGACCAGGATAATAGACATCATAAGGACGAGAGTGTGCCATATCAGGCATATATTCCCTACCAGGAAATTCACCTCCAGCCTTACATCTGAAAATGTAAAAGATGGCAATCAATGCCAAAAAAATCAATATTAATCTATACATATCAATCTTGCTTCTGAGAATTCTTTTTAATTGGTTCCACTTGCAAAACCACGAGTTGATTGTTCTTCGTGACTAGGATGGCGTTTTGACATACCTTTGGTTTTTACCTCTAGCGCACCTAAAGACGTCAACAAACCAGATATTTTGTCCATATCTGCTTCTTCTCCATATTCATCCAAATCAAATACAATGGCAAAACGGTCGCTACTGGTACGAGGCTCTAAAGGCTCAATGTCTTTAAAAACCGAAAGTCCATTTCGGATATAGTATACAATGGTCATTCCCACTGCCGAAAACAAAACCGTCAACTCAAAGGTAATTGGAATCCAAGAAGGCATAGAGAAAAAAGGCTTACCCCCAAAGTTGTTGGGCCAGTCAAATACCGAAATAGCTGACATCATCAACAAGGCAAAAGCCGTACCTGTTGCCCCAAATAAGAAACCTGCATTGTGCAATTTGGTTTCTCTTGCATTCAAGGCATCATCCAAACCGTGAATCGGAAAAGGCAACAACACATCGTGTATGTTCAATCCTGCATCACGAATCTTATGAACAGCCGCCAATAAGGGTTCCTCATCATCAAATAATCCTAATAAATAATTATATTTTGCCATTTTGTTTTTGTTGCAAATTTGAAACAATGCTTAAAATCATCAATGCCCTATATTAAGGCTGGTCATCTTTGTGTCTTGGAGCCAATCCTGCCAAAGACCCTTCTCTTGTACCTTGTAAATAAGGCTCATTTGCTGCACGATCTTCTGCCTCATATTTTGCCAAGTACTGATCGCCCGAAGACTTCAAAATACTCTTAACCTCTGCAACGGCAACCACTGGGGCAAACTTGGCAAACAACAAGAACAAGGTCATAAAGATACCCATTGTACCAATGAAGATGCCTATCTCAATCCAGGTTGGTTGGTAATAGAACCAGCTTGAAGGAATGTAATCAGTTGCCAAAGAAGTAGCAATAATTACAAAACGCTCGAACCACATACCAATGTTGATAAAGATCGACATAATGAAAGTAACCGTAAGGTTTCGACGCATGCTTTTGATCCAGAAAATCTGTGGAGAGATTACATTACAAGTCATCATTGCTGCATAAGACCACCAGAATGGCCCTGTAGCACGATACATAAAGGCTGCTTGTTCATAAGTACTTCCCGAATACCACGCCATAAACAACTCCGTCAAATATGCTACACCCACAATAGAACCCGTCAACAAGATTACCTTGTTCATCGACTCTACGTGACTTACAGTAATGTATTCTTCTAGGTTCATAATCTTACGTGCCACCAACATCAAGGTCAATACCATCGCAAAACCAGAGAAAATCGCACCAGCAACGAAGTAAGGAGGGAAGATTGTTGTGTGCCATCCTGGAATCACAGAAGTAGCAAAGTCAAAACTTACCACCGAGTGTACCGACAATACCAGCGGTGTCGCCAAACCTGCCAATACCAATGAAATGGACTCAAAACGTTGCCATTGTCTAGCAGTACCTTGCCATCCAAAACTCAATGCGGAGTAAATTCGACGCTGAAAACCCTTTGTTCTATCTCTAATGGTTGCCATATCAGGTATCAATCCTGTATACCAAAACAAAACCGATACTGTCAAATAAGTACTAATCGCAAATACATCCCAGAGAAGAGGAGAATGGAAATTAGGCCACAAGCTTCGCAGATTTAATATGCCCTCCCCTGCACGGCTATTGGGGTAAGGGAAAATAAACATGGCATCCCATATACGCCCCATGTGAATCAGTGGAAACAAACCCGCACAGACCACCGCAAAGATGGTCATCGCCTCTGCCGAACGGTTTACCCCTGTTCTCCATTTTTGACGGAACAAAAGCAAGATGGCAGAGATCAAAGTACCAGCGTGACCGATACCAACCCACCAAACAAAATTGGTGATGTCCCAAGCCCAGCCAATGGTTTTGTGTTCTCCCCAAACTCCAATGCCCATCCAAATGGTGTATAAAATACAAGCGACGCCCATCAGAGCAACTGCTCCAGAAACGAGCAAAGCCAAGAAAAACAGCGGTCGTGGAGCCCGTTCTACAGGTCCACAAATATCCTCTGTTATATCTGTATAGCTCTTACTCCCTTCAATTAAGGGATCTCTTACTGGTGATGAGTAATTTGACATATGTTCATTTATTTCTATTATCAACAAATGGGAACAAATTCATTTTCTATCTACTTACATCCTCTTATTCCCCAAATCTCGAATCTTCTAATTTTAAATATTAAATCCGCATCAGCGGTCCAATTGAATCTTTAATCTTAAATTTTTAATTCTTTTGTCCACCAGATTTGGCTACAAGAAAGCTTCGTCTGGTTAACGCTGCATGTTCAGTAGGGACAGCACTTTCATCCATCCCCATACGCCACGCTTCTTTATTTATCTTTTAATGATGTTTGTGGTCATCTTTCTTGCCATGACCACCACCGTGTCCGTGATCGTCATGTCCGTGTCCATCTTTCTTGCCATGACCGCCACCATGTCCGTGGTCGTCGTGTCCATGACCATCGTGGCCGTGTCCACCACCATGATCTCCGTGGTGCTTAGGCTTATGGGTTCTCACTTGGAAATCTTCCTTACCTTCTATCTTCTCTTTGTTTCTAATCATCGTCATATAACTGACTGATGACAAGACGTGGATGTCAGCCAACAAATCGTAAGAACGTTTGTTCTTTTTCCATTTTACCACTTCACTCTTCTCATCATTCATATCTCCAAACGAAATGGCATTGGTAGGGCAAGCTGTCTGACAAGCTGTTTTGGCCTCTCCATCTTTCAATGGTCTACCTTCTTTTTTGGCTTCCAATTTAGCAACTTGAATGTTTTGTACACAGAAGGTACATTTTTCCATTACCCCTCTAGAACGTACAGTAACATCAGGGTTCAAGACCATTCTACTCAA
>JAHDIA010000314.1 GCA_020631035.1 Chitinophagales bacterium
TAAAAAAATAACTTCCCGATTTTGGCGGCGACATTTTCCGACCTACTACCGCACCGGCGGACCGGTCAAAAATACTCGCCTTAGCTCTGCTAGGACTGCGTTTTTTTCCTTGTAGGTCAAAAAATCTCATTGCCAAAAACAAGGAACTTATTATTTAACCATTCCTAAATGACATTCTTTACCTGTCAGATTCACCACTCTTTCTGTCAAAGAAGCTCGTATTAAAAAGAACCCCCATCCAAGCTTAGGCTTGGATGGGGGTTTATTGTTACAATATTGTTTGTAATATGATTATTTCATTCTTTGACAATTTTTGTCCAAGAATCTTATTATTCAGAGACCATCAACTTACGAGCGAGTTTTTGTTGAGCTGTTTCAACAGTCACTACATAAGTTCCAGCATTCAATTCAGACTGATTGACAGTAAACTGGTGTTTGCCAGTTGTCAACTTCTCGTTGACTTTTTCGACCATCAAACGTCCTTGTAAATCATAGATGTTTACACGTACATCACTTGTTTCGCTCAAGCTCAACTCGATGGTAGCTTGACTGACCATTGGGTTAGGATATACTTTAACATCAGATACTACTTCTAAGGTTTCGATTCCCACATTTGTATTGACTGTAAAATCTGGAATTGTGGTTACATCTGCAGGTATGCCTGTCAAGTTTGTACTTAAAGTTCTAAACATACCTCTACCATAAGTACCAGCATACACTACATAAGAATTTTTGTACTCATTGGCATTGATTCTAGCCAAAGGCTCTTCTTTCAAAGCAATGACAGGTACTTTACCCATTTCATTTCCTTGGTATTCCCAATTGAATGAATTACCAGATCTTTCACCATAGTAAACACCATAACTAGTACCAATCAATACATTTCCTTTGATATCTCCTATATCAGTTGTACCATCTTCACCTCCACCTCTCAAGACCAAACAAGAGTAGATAATACCCAATGGAAGATTTCCTTGAATAGATTCAAACTCAGGATTTTCATCTGTAAAGTTGAAGGTTTCAAAGATGTAAGACTCACTTCCATAAGTACCTGTAGAAATAACTACGTGGTCTTTGTTAAGCGGATTAACAGAAATACCTGTAACACGTTGTCCATTAAATGGCAAGCCACTCATAACTTTGGTATCTACATAGACACTTCTTTCAGACTCATCTGTTAAGATCAAGTTACCTGCTGCAGCATTGAGGTTACTTACACGATAAAGCTTTCCTTTTCTTGTACCAGCAACTACCATATCTCCATCTGAACTAATACTTAATGAGACAATACCATCATTTGATGAAACAAGTGATGTTTCATAAGTATAATTGTCAGTACCATCTGCACCATTGTATTCACAGCTACCTTTACCACTTACACATTTGTTAGAAAGATCTACCCATTCAGGATCTTTACCAGGCTTAGGTCCATCCATTGTCAACCACAAATGATAAGATGCAGAACCAGTAAAGTATTTTGTTCTTTTGAACTTATCATCATTAGGATTGTCTATGATTGATTGTGTTTCTAACTCATAGCCAAGGTAGATAATAGAATCAGTATATACATTTTCGGCTTCGATTTTGTACAAATCTGGATCAGTAGTTACGATGAACTTTTGACCATTGTGTTCAATCTCTCCAACGATACCATTTACGATTTCGCTATTTGGATCACGTTGCCATGATTTAATTTTGTAGTACAATTCTGAATCTTCCCAGAAAAGGAATGGATGATTAAAATAATCACCACCTTCCACTGCACAAGGTGCCCCAGCAGCTCCTGAAGTATACAAACGGTTGAATGGATTACCTGATGAACCTACCGTTAACATACAAGAAAAAGTTTCACCTCCATTGACAGAACGAATGATGGAGCTTTGCGTTGCTCCAAACAATGCTTTGTCACTGATATTGGAAACATCTGTATGACCACCATCACCACCCCAAACTTCGATACCAGCTTGAGTCGAATTTAGATCAAATCCTAGGAAGTGTGTACCATTGTCTTGTGCTCCAACCATCATTTTACCATCTTGTCCACCACCTACACCGTGGCATTGTAACACATTGTATCCACTGTTTACAGCTTTAAAATCAGGATATTGCTCAGTAGCATTGTAAGTTACAGAAATACCACCATCATGCGTACAATACAAAATATCTGAATTGGTTGGATGATAGAACAAGCCTTGTTTATCAGGGTGTACACAGCTACCATCTTGAGGGTTATCCAAAATATTTGAACAGTAGTAATCCACTTGTACCCAGCCTTCTGTTGCTGACCACTGCCAAAGTTCAACTCCTCCCATAAAGATTCTTTCAGGATTGTTTGGATCAACAGCGATACACAAATCGTAGGTACCTTGTGTTCTTGGAGGATTGAACTGAGGTGTTCTTTGCCCAATCAATTCGAAGGTACTTCCTGCATTTTTTGATTGCCATACTCCTGCAAGTGTTCCTTCATCATCGACTCCTACCACATAAACATAGTTGGGATCAGACTTAGACACTGTGATGTCCTTTCTTGTCACTGTAACATCTAATGGGAATTTTCCAAAATCCAATACACCATCATCAGCACCATTTATCAAATTACAATCTGAATCATTTTCATTACCATCGTAATCCACATCATCTCCAGAGTCAATTCTAACAAAACCAGTAGGATTACCATTTACAGATTTAAACAATCCTGTACCAACTGTTGCATATACAGTTCCATCACCAGAAACTTGTACATCGTAAGCAACATTGTTTCCATATCTGTAAGGATAGCCATCTAATGCATCTTCTACAAAACCACCTGTTAATCCAGAAACAATGAATCCATCTTCGTCAGTAGTAACATCCCAAGTAACACCTTCGTCTTGAGAGAAATATAAGCCATTGGCTGTTGCTGCAAACAAAGTACTATTGGTATAAGCCAATCTGTTAACAGCTAAGAAAGGAGATTGAACCATATCCAAGCCCTCTGAACCAAATTCTTCTAAGCCATCTACATCTTCATTCACATCACCTTCACAGCCAGCAGGTACATTGTAATCGTCTGGTTGAACAGGTGATGGAAAGTAAATAGGATAAGCTCCTGTACAGTCCATAATTTTCACATAAACCACCCCACTCATTTCAGCAATTTCTTCTGTGGTTACCAGCAATGGATCGTTGACAGATATTTCGCTTCCAACAGAAGGCTTGATGTTACCTCTTACGTCCATCTCACCATCTTCGTACCACTGAATGGTAAATTCATCTTCACCTCCACAGTCAGCTTCTGTAATCAAATTTTGGATGGCTACAGAGTTGTTGGATGAGAAATCCAAAAGTACATTAGCAGTAGAAATGTGTGTCAACTGCTCAAAATTTTCTGTTGCTTTGTTTAATTTGTAGATACCACTTCCTGGGAAGAAAGGAATACCACAAGTTGGATAACTAAGAGGTGCGCAATAGCCTACTCCAATACCCACCAAAACTTCTCCTGTATTTCCAGTACCTACAAAAACACTGTTTCCATCTTGAGATTCCAACATTGAAGAAACGGTAATACAACCAGCATCAGAAGAACCTTTCAGATAATTCCAAGAACTGGCTCCATCTGTCGATTTGAACACACCACCTGTTACACCTCCAGCATATAATTCTTGGTCATTTCCAGATGAGATGACCAATGCTCTGGTTCTACCACCTACATTGTTGGGTCCTAATTCTTCCCATACAATAGGAGCATCTAAAGCAGAGGTTTTATTAGCACGCAATTCATTAAATTGCTTCATTTCCTTTGCTCTATCAGCGATATTAACCCTACCTGTTTCTGGATCTTCCATCATTTCTTTCCAGTAGGCAAAAGCAGGTCTGATTTCTTGTTTTTGACTTTCATCAGCAGTAACTGTTTCTGCTTGCATTGCCATGGGTGCCTCTGCCACATTGCAAGACCAGTACAGTCCAGCAGATACTGCCAAAAGCACAATGCCAAATAGTAATAATAATTTTCTCATATTTAATATTTTGACTTTTTCTTTTTAGTGTGTTAGATGCCTTGACTATACCAATGCTTCTAATCAATGTATTTGTCGTTGTTCTCCAAGTGTTTTGGTTGATTAGTACCGATGCTACTAAAGTAAGCAAATTTAACAATTTGACAACAATTATGAAACTGCTACACTTAATATTTAACAGTAAAATGACACAAGTGTTGATATAAACACTCAATATGTCTTCCAAAATAAGAAAGCATGAGGTTTGAAATGAATAATTTGAGGCAAAATCAATACCAAATGTCGCTTATGCGCTGTCTAATATAATGAATTGGAAAAGAAAAATCTGGGTCGAAGGATAAAAAGTAGCGAGCCTACGCCTGATAGTAGTGGATACCCCACAGTCCCGATTTTTTTCGGGACGAGGAGTAGAAACGGATAGCAGGGACTCGACTTCGATAGTGGGTAGCTGCGTTCCGTTCTAATGGATTAAAAATTCAAGATTAAAAACTCAAAATTCGGCTTTGAAGTTTCCTTTTACAAGTGTCGTTCGGCGTGATAGGACGAGCGTACCAGTGGACCACTTTCTACAAAATCGAAACCTTTTTGTAGACCAATTTCTTTGTATTCGGCAAAAAGGTCAGGATGGATGTATTCATGTATGGGCAAGTGGTGGCGAGTGGGCTGCAAATATTGCCCCAAAGTGAGTACATCGCAGCCATTTTCGACCAAGTCGTCCATTGCTTTGTAGACTTCCTCTTTGGTTTCACTCAAGCCCAACATAATACCCGATTTGGTACGACAGCCATACTCTTTGGTCAATTTTATTTGCTCCAAACTGCGAGCATATTTGGCTTGTGGACGGACCAAACGGTATAGGCGTTCGACTGTTTCCATATTATGAGAAACGACCTCTGGTTTTTCGGAAATGACTGTGTACAAAGCATCCCAATCAGCCCGAAAATCGGGAATGAGGGTCTCCATAGTTGTACCAGGAGCGTGTAGGCGAACTTGGCGAATGGTTTCTGCCCAAATAAATGCACCTTTATCTTTGAGTTCGTCCCTATTTACAGAAGTCAGTACACAGTGTTTGACCCCCATCAATTTAACCGCCTCGGCTACTCTACGGGGTTCGTCTTCGTCGTATTCAGGGGGACGTCCTGTCGCAACAGCGCAAAAAGAGCAAGAACGGGTACAAACATTGCCCAATATCATAAAGGTTGCTGTACCTGCTCCCCAGCATTCGCCCATATTGGGACAGTTGCCACTTTCGCAAATGGTGTGGAGCTTGTGTTGATCTACCAGATTGCGCACCTTGCGGTACTTTTCTCCAACAGGTAGCTTTACTTTGAGCCACTTGGGTTTTCTTTTACGGGGTTCGTTGGGGTTCTGTATTACTGGTAAATCAATCATATACTTATTTGTTTGTATAACTATTTTGCAAAATTACGTAAATAAAATAAAATAGTCGATGGTTGGCGGTCCATAGTCCATAGCTCTTAGCGATTCTTGTACTTTGAGTCGATGTTCCATTCTCCATTGCTCTTAGCGGTTCTTGTTCAACTTTTGTGGGACGAGTTGCCTCTTTACAAAGGCTAAACGTATTTTTGACACTCTGCAAAACAAGAATGCCTATTTGCATAATTTGTTCAATATTAACGCTCTAAAATGAGCTTGAGTTTACTAAAACTATTAATTTTGCCACCAAACCTAAACACAAATCCACCAATACAATGTCAGTTGCCCCAGAAACAGATCGTGATCTAAGTGATTTTTTTGTTGACAAGGCCTTACTTAAAAAAGCCTTTCGTTTGATGCTTTGTGTACGTCATATGGCTAATGTATATGATGAGCACCGTAAAATTGCCAGTTATGTACACAGTACATCGCGAGGTCATGAAGCGATACAGTTGGCTGCTGCTATGCAACTCAAAACGTGTGATTTTGCCTATCCTTACTATAGAGATGAATCTATCTTGTTGGGAATGGGCTTTACCCCTTACGAACTGATGTTGCAATTGTTGGCCAAAAAAGACGATCCTTTTTCGGGTGGACGGACTTACTACAACCATCCTTCAATTAAAAAAGATGGATTTCCCACCATTCCACATCAATCTAGTGCCACGGGTATGCAGGTCATTCCTGCAACGGGCGCTGCTCAAGGTATTGCCTACCTCCAATCGCAACAACTGGACTTTACAGACAATGACGCCATCGTCTTGTGTTCTTTAGGAGATGGTTCGGTGACTGAAGGGGAGGTTTCAGAAGCTTTTCAATTTGCTGCACTCAAACAGTTGCCCATTGTGTATTTGGTACAAGACAATGAATGGGGAATTTCGGTAACTTCTGCTGAAGCACGTTCAATGGATGCCTATGAATATGCGGCTGGATTTAAAGGGTTGCATAGAAGAAAGGTTGACGGTAGCGATTTTGTTCAATCGTATGGTGCCATTGCTGAGGCTTATGAGTTTGTGAGAAAAACAAGGCAACCTTTGCTCCTCCACGCTAGTGTACCTCTTTTAGGTCATCATACTTCTGGTGTACGAAAAGAATGGTATCGTAGTGATGAAGATCTTGCCAAGCATGCCCAAACCGATCCCATTGAAATATTGACTCCTTATATGGTGAAGGCGGGTTTTACCCCCAATGAATTGGAAGAATGGAATCAAAGTATTGAAGCAGAAATAAGAGCTGATTTTGACAGAGCCACCAATGCTGCCGAACCTGAAATCGACAGTTTGACAGATCATATATTTGCCCCTACAAATATCACGGAAGAAAAAGGTGAACGTTGTCCCGAAGGAGGCAATCCAGTAGTAATGGTTGATGCAGCTTTGTTTGCTGTTGAGGAAATTATGCGTGAAGATCCCAAAGCTTTGTTGTATGGCCAGGATGTGGGCAAACGACTTGGTGGAGTATTTAGAGAGGCCGCTACTCTGGGAGACAAATTTGGTGATGCACGAGTCTTCAATACCGCCATTCAAGAGGCTTACATCATTGGGTCTACGGCTGGGATGTCGGCAACTGGTTGTAAGCCCATAGTCGAAATTCAGTTTGCCGATTACATCTGGCCTGGTATCAATCAGTTGGCGACCGAATTGGCAAAGTCTTGTTTTTTGTCTAATGGTCAATTTCCTATTCAATCGCTCATTCGGGTTCCTATTGGTGCCTACGGCGGTGGTGGTCCTTATCATTCG
>JAHDIA010000315.1 GCA_020631035.1 Chitinophagales bacterium
AACAAGCATCAAAACCGAAGTAGTTGTTGAATCCTAGAGAATCTGAAGCGATCCAGATACATTCGCCTGTACCCAACATATCAGCTGGTAAAGTAAACTCAGCCGCTCCACCTGAGCCACCACCATTTGTTACGGACTCAACTCCATATTGACTCAAGTCTGCTATATCTGCTGTTGCACACAATTGAATTGCTTTGGGTGTTCCACCACTCAATGGACCATCAATCACTCCTGCTATGTACATTGAGCAAGGTCCTACGGCTGTTCCTGCACAAGTTGCACAATCGGTGTATACGTCTCCCACTGTTCCTGCATCTCCATCATCACATGCATCCCCTACACTAAAGCAAGAACCATCATCTACTGTTGCTGTAGCATCATAATTACAAGCATTTACGTCTATACAACCTGGAACACCTGTTACTGTTCCTGCACAAGTCGCACAATCGGTATAAACATCGCCTGTTGTAGTCGCATCACCATCATCACAAGCATCACCTACATTGTAGCAAGAACCATCGTCTACTGTCGCTGCGGCATTGTAGTTACAAGCAGTTGCAGTTGTACAGCCTGAGATTGCGCCTGCTCCTGGACAATTTGATGTTGCATTTGGATAGGGAGTTGTCGCTGTTGTATTGTCTGTTGCGCCATCCAAAGCATTGATACCACTATATGTCCACTCACTATCTGTAAATATTGGGTTGGCTACCATATCGTTGCTCGTTGCCCAGCCATCCATATATTCCCAAGTCTGACCTGTTCCATCTACATTGGCATCTCCAAATACATCAATGGCTGCTCCATTACAGTACAAAATCAAAGCATCGTCGCCATTTACACCCAATGCACCTGTTGTATAACAAGCATCAAAACCGAAGTAGTTGTTGAATCCTAGAGAATCTGAAGCGATCCAAATACATTCGCCAGCTCCTAGCATATCGGCTGGTAAAGTAAACTCAGCCGCTCCACCAGAACCTCCACCATTTGTTACGGACTCAACTCCATATTGACTCAAATCAGAAATGGCTGAGGTAGCGCATAATTGAATTGCTTTGGGCGTTCCGCCACTCAATGGGCCGTCAATAACTCCTGCGATATAGAGATTACCGCATTGGGAGTGAAGTAAAAATGGCATTAAAGCCAGCACAAAAGAAAAAAGTAATTTTTTCATAGTGTTCAGTGATTTTTTTATTGTTTATAAATTTTTTTTCAAATCCTGTATTGGTTTATTCAGTTGATTTTATCCTATGCAATATTTTGGTTTGTTGTTGAAGATGTGAGTAGAAGTAGTATAATAGCTAGTAAGGAGAAGGGTCTTTGGATACCCTAAATCTGAATATTAGGTAAGAAAGTATGAACTTATGGAAATGTAGGGTTTGAGGGGCCTCCATATAGAACATTAGTTTAGTTAGTGGTGTTTCTGAAAATTGCTGCAAAGTTACGGGCTTTGTTAGGTTTTTTAGTATTTATGGCTTAATTTTTTCTTAATTCTCTATAAAGATTTATGTTGATTATAGAAATATGAAGTTTAATTTACAGTCTCATCAATGTTATGGCTTTGAAACAGGCATTACGAAAGATGGCAAACAGGTCATTGTTGGTAGTGATTGGGATGCCTTCATTGTCATTTATTTTGACAAAGATGGTCATCATTTAAGTGTAGACATACTTGGAAAAGAGGCAGCTCTTTTGGAACAATGGAAACAAGAGTATTTACTCAAAGAGCAAACTATCTGTATACAGGAATTTTTTATAAAGGATCGTTTTATCTCTTTAAGCAAGATGCCTCATGACATCATTGAGTTTATAGAAGAACCGCAAAACTTTGATGCAAACGAAATAGAAGATTACCAATATCAATTAGAATACTGGCAAACTCGTTCTGATGATTTTGTTTTTTATTGGAATGAGGAATATTGGTGTGGCAAAGATGGGGAGGTACACACTTCTTGAATCGATGTCTTATTTGAATGCATGTTTTTTGAGTGTTTCTAAATCGACATATTCCAACATTTTTTCGTGGGTAGCTTCGAGTATGACGGGAGGAGCCACTCCAGCTTCTAGGGCTTCTTTCCAGCGCAAAGCACACAAGCACCACTTATCCCCTACTTTAAGTCCTGGGAAATTGTATTGTGGAGCAGGCGTAACAAGGTCATTGCCTCTAGTAAGTGTGTAGTTTAAAAAGCCCTCGGTTACCATTGCACAGGCAACATGCGTTCCTCTATCGCTTTCATTGGTACGGCAAAAGCCATCTCTAAAAAAGCCTGTCATTGGATCGGTACAGCAGCTTTCGAGTAAGCCGCCTAGTACATTTTTGGCAAGTATACTTTGCCCATTTAATTTCGACATGATGCTAAAGCTTGACAATAATAGACTTGTTCGGTGGGAAATCTGACCCGTCGAACAAGTCTAATAATATGATAAAAAATGTGTGCCCTATCATATTAAAACAAGGAATTATTTCAATTGTTCAAGCTTGTATAACATTTGCATTTATTAAGGTAGCGACGAAGGATGTAAGTACTGCCTTCTACGCCTGATAGTAGCGGCTAGCTTGTTGCGGGGCTTAGGCAGGCTCAGCCACCTCTCAATAAACTGATGGTTGTGTTGCAAGCCTTCAGTTTACAGAACTTACTCAACGCAACAACTAATAGCGAATAGCAGGGAGACCACTTGCAAACGAAGCCCATAGCATTCCGTACTAAAAGGCATCTCACATTATAGGGGTATGCAAAAAAAAATATGACATCTCTGCTTTACATACTGCAAACAGAAATATCATATTAATTTTTTAAAAAGTTCTATTACATCAATACACCATTGATGGCTTCGATGTTTGGTGGTAGGTCTTTTTCGCCCAACATTTCTCTTAGGTCTATTTCGATGACACGGCAAAGGGATTTCATAGGAATGTCGTTGCCCAAGCCCTCGAAGGGATTTTCGGAATAGTCGCCCACCAATTCCATTGTTAGGTAAACCCAAGCAATAAGGACACTAAAGGGAATGGACAGCCAAGCTCCTATTTCGCCCAATTTGTGAAATTCAGTGACCATACCAAAAGGAAGCAAAAAGATAAAAATGCCTGTAAAGATGATGCTCATACCGCCATACTGTCGAGGAAGTGGGAATTTTTTGATGCGTTCGGCTTTGCCTTGGTGTACATAAAAATCGTAGAGCAGTTTTTGCAATTCCATATGACGAAAGTCATCTATTAAGCCGTCTTGACGTAAAGCCTTTAAATCTTGTGCTTGTTGGTCGATGATTTGGGTCGCAGTATTTTTGTAAGCAATCAAACGTTCATATTCTTCTTTGGGAAGCAATTCTTTTAATTCGTCTTCGCTCACTCCATCGTCTAACAAACCTACACCAAATGTTTTTCGACGATTCATGGTAGCTTTTCTAACATGTTTACCTTGCGAAATATGCTCCCAGGGAGTTGGCAACAACAACTGAGAACGCAGGGCATACAACCAAGCAATGTGGCGGTAAATTAGTTTTTGTTGGATGTGGTGTAGTTCTCCTTCGCTGTAAGGCTCATTGGCAAATTGATTGCCCACAAAACCTTTTACGGCTGCTCCCCACGCACGACTGCTATTGACAATGGCTCCCCAAATTTTTCGGGCTTCCCATAATCTATCATATGCTTGATTGTTTTTGAAACCGACATAAAAGGCAACGGCTGTACCAATAACAGACAAAGGAAGCCAAGGTACTGCCATCCAAGATGCGTGAAAAATTTCGTGTATAACTGTTACAAAAACAACCCAAGCAGTAATCCACAACAGGTGTCCTCCTGTAAAACGTATGATTCCTTTAAAACTAATATTCTTGTTTACAAACATATCTTTTCAAATTATAATTTAGTAATCCAGTAATGAGTTTGTTGAAGTATGTCCACCAGCTTTGGCTACAAGAAAGTACACTCTGGTTAACTTTTCGTGCTTTGTCTGAGCAGGACTTTCATCCTTCCCCATACGCCACGCTTTCTAAATTTGTACAAAACTAATTATTTTGTTTCACAAATTTATGTATGTTTTAGGAACTAGATAGCTTGAAATACAATTGTTTAAAATATTAACAATCTACCAAGAATGAGTTGGAAAATCGTAGAACGCAAAATAGGACGAGCAGGTGCGCCCAAGCAAAGACAGAAACGTCAAAAGATGTGGGATAAAAAGTATGGTGTGGACAATTGGATGATTGGCTATGTGATTGATGGCGAATTTGTATTTCAGGAAGATGCGATAGACTGTATTTATTATCAAAGTTATGTTGCGCATTTTGAAAAACACCCCAAGGACTTGGAAGAGTTGCTACAAACTGCCAAGCTCCTTCGCAATCCTCACGCTCTGGCAAGTGGTGGGGTTGATTTGCAAGTGCCTGCCATTACTCGTTACCTCAAAGAGAATAATTTAGAACTACAAGGTATGGAAGTAGTGGATATTGGTTCTTGGAACAATGATGCCTCTCACAAAATCAGCATTCGCTTGAGTCCCCTCCACATTAAGGTAGTGGGCAATCCCAAAATGACTTTGGAGCAGTTTTGGCAGGAGAAAAAATGTTTGGCTGTTTGGGAGGACGGGGATTAAGGAATCTATAAAATCGTTGGTATGCCAGATCCCATTATTCAAAAATTTGAAACAGTGCAAAATGCGCTTCTTCAAAAGGGAGCTAAATGCACATTTAGCTATGGACCACCCACCTCGCTTGCTTCTATTCAGCAAGTAGAAAATCAGTTGGGTGTTGTTCTCTCTCCACATTTCAAGGCTACCTTGACCGATATTGCCCAACAGTTGTCATTGGAATGGTCTTTTGATGAAGCTTATACCTTCCCCAAAGCCATCGAAAATCACATTGGTCAGTTATATGATGGAGTTTTTTCGTGGAATCTGGATAAACTAGTAGAACTCGCTCAAGAAAAGAAAGAAGGCATTAAGGATTATCAAGACTTGTATGCTGATGAGGAAGATGCAGCATTGTTGGAGTCTGCCCAAACTTACCTCAATATTTGGGAAAATGCCTTGGTTTTTCAAGCATTGCTTACGGGTGATTTTCTAGCCATTGATTTGCATCCTGACACTTACGGTCAAATCCTCTTTCTCAGCCACGACGACTATGACGATGCCAATGGTTATCTGATTGCCCAAGACTTTTCGGCTTTGCTAGAAAGTTATTTTGAGATGGGTTGTTTTGGTGGCTATTTTGCTCAGTGGGCGACTTGTACGAGTGGTAAAAGTAGTGGTATTTTGCCAAGTAGTAAAAGTGCGGCGGTGTTTAGGGAGTGGTTGTTTGCCTCAAACAAATAAGGCAGCCACAACACAAATATTGCAACTGCCTTGTTATGTATGTACTTAGTAGATTATGTATTATCCTTCTATTCCTTTGGGATTGGGACCATATTGGTTAGAACCAGGTTGGCTATCTTGAGCTAAGAAATAGATTAAAGCCAATCCAATGACGGGTATAAGCCCTAACAAAAGGAATAAACCACTTTTTCCAGTATCCTGCAATCTTCTCACTCCCGCAGCGATACCTGGAATCAATACTGCTAATCCGTAGATACCTGCCAATATAGAACCAATGGTTGCCAATATAGAAATACCAGACATTGCACCTATATAGGCTACTGCTTGCAATACTAAAGAAATTAGGAAGTTTACTAAGGTAAAGTTCCAAAATTCACTTCTTCTGGCTCTTCCAGTAAATAGGGCATACTTGTTAAAGAGCACATCTTTGTAATAATCAATCATAGATTTAGGTTTTAATGTATTAAAAAATTGTATTGTTTATAAAAGCAATGTATTAGAAGTGTGTGATTTCCCATTATTTTTAGATCACACTTGAGCAACAACAGCAGGCATGTCAAAATTGTTCCATTTTAACAACATAATTTTCAGATAAGGTAATTTTCTTTTGTAATTGAGGTAAGCCTTGAGATATTCTTTTTGCAATGATTTTTTTGGGAGACAGTCATCCTCTCCATTGGGTCACTGAATAATTGGGAGTCATTAATTTGTTTTTTTGCCAATTCTTGGTAAAAACTATAAAGGTTTTGCATTACTGGGGGTTTAGGTAATTACACTTGATAAATATAGGTGTTTTTATTATTTCTTTGATTATTAACTGTTATTTTTTTTTAATTTTTTTCGTCCTTTGATATTAAGGAATGATAAAAAATAACTTCCCGATTTTGACTGGAATGCCAGCCCAGTACGATATTTTCCGACCTACTGCCGCACCGGCGGACCGGTCAAAAATACTCGCCTTAGCTCTGCTAGGACTGGAATGCCAGCCCAGTGCGTTTTTTTCCTTGTATCTCTAAAAATCTCATTGCCAAAAACAAGGAACTTATTATTTAACCATTCCTAAGTGTAAAAAAATGAATAGGCAAGGTTTCAATCGCTGTGTCCCGATAAAATCGAATTGGCTACTACATTTTTTGCTTATCACATTCACCACACTGACTGTCAAAGAAGCATTTTTTTTTGCATCTTTTTTAAAGTACGTTTATTTTTACAACTGCACGTTATGGGTGAAATTACCTCGTTTTAAATTTAAGTACTTATCAACAACAATCAATTCTTGAAGGGAACTTAAAAACAACCATTCAAATGCTTTTAAGTGTGAAGAAGTGACTTTTATTTACCTCTTGCCAAACGCACATCTTGATAGTAGGAACCATATTGAAAGCGAATGTTGTGTACACCAAAACCACCTATATCGTATACATAATCGTTGGTAATTTCAAAGTTTTGGACTTCGGACTTCGGTGCTTGGATTACTGTCTTTTTTTGTAGTAACAATTGGAGTCAAAACAACAAGGATGTGGGGCATTGCTTCCACATCTCCGTCAGGTCCTGCGAGTACTGCTCTTTCTTCAGGAGAGACATAGCGTTCTGAAATGTCTATGTATTTGATTAAGGGGCTTGTTCCTACACCACTATTGGGTTTTATTGTTCCTGTAAGTATGTAAGAAATGAATGCTTCCCTATTAAACAGATTTAAAACATCGTGTACCACCTCCACCTTGAGGTCTCCTATCTCTAATAATGCTTGATTGCTTAAATACAGTGTAAAATAAATTTCTATACATTTTGTGTGCATCTTTTCGTCCTATACTGCATCTCGTACTCGCCTATGGTAGCTATGGCTACCAGGC
>JAHDIA010000316.1 GCA_020631035.1 Chitinophagales bacterium
TTTGGTTACACAAATAACCGAAGGACGCCATGTAGTATCTTCTGGATCACGGTCTTTCTTTTGGAGATAGATTCTCAAGCTTCGATTCATTTGGAACAAGGCTCCTTGGAAGATGTTCGCCATTCCTCCCCCCATTCCACGACGGAAATATGAAATGGTCAAATACAACAATACCATTATAATCGTCGCTGCCGATGCATAAGCAAAGTTGATTTTGAACATTAGATAGACACACATCAAAGCTCCAAAAAGGGACAAGTACCAACGAGATTTGAAAGAAGGTCTATAGGATGGATCGGCATTGAAGTGTTGTAGGAAAGAAATCATACACAAAGAACCATAGGTTACCATAAAAAACATGGTGATGATTTCGGCTACAAAATCGACATTCCCTGCCAAAATGATGACAAAAGCAATAACAACGACAATAGCTGAGGCATTAAATGGCTCATTTTCTATTCCTTTTCCCTTTGACAAAAAGTTGTTGATGCCCATAGAGGGAAAAATTTTGTCATTGGCGATGGCTTGGAGGGTACGAGGAGCGACCAATACAGAACCGAGAGCTGAAGAAACGGTTGCACAAGCCAATCCTATAGGGATAATTGGTCCCCACAAAGCAATGTCTGACATAACAAATTGATTGGTTGCCAAGCTCTCTGCACTGGCAGAAATTGCCAATTTGTAGCAAATGACGATGTACATCAACATTCCACAAATGGTTCCAGCCATGGTTCCTAGGGGAATCGAACGTTTGGGATCTCGCAAATCACCTGACAAACCCACTCCAGCAGTCATTCCCGTAAAAGCGGGAAAACAAATGGCAAAAACTTTGAAAAAGGAGTCGCCTCCTTCTATTGCATTGTTTAGGATGTTGCCTTCAAAAGTACTCGAATATTCAGAACCTCCCATAAAGAAAAGCAAGAGTGAGACAAACAAAACTGCCACCACTACATACAATGCTTGCATTCCTACTGCTGCCCCTTTGGTTAATATTAAAACCGCCAACAATGTCATTCCAATCAAAGAAACCCCTTTTTTAAACCAGGCTTCCTGTATGGTAAAATCTGGATATTGGGTCAATAGCCAATCATAGACAGGCTCGAAAGCTTCACCAAAGGCGATGACATAAAATGCCACACTAATGGCTTGGGAGAAAAAGAGTGCGATTCCTATGGCAGAGCCAATGTTTAGCCCAAAGGATCGAGAGATGATAAAATATTCGCCTCCCCCCTCTACTTTTTGGTTGGTTGCTATTTCGGCAATTGCCATAGCGGTTGGTATGGTGACCAAGTGTCCCAATAAGACCAAACCAACTGTAGACCAAAAGCCCAAATTTCCAACAGCATATCCAAAACGCAAGAACAAAATTGCCCCTAAAATGGTAGATATTGCTGTTAAGAAAACAGGTAAGGTGCCAAAACGCCCCTTTGATTCATTTACTGAACTCATTTAAGTTATTTATATTAAATATATAATCCATTCGTTAGTTGTTTTACAAAATATGCAAAGATAAGTCATAAAAAGCTTGTCTTTAATTAACACATTTGTCTACTTTTACGTTAAATTTATGAAGTGATAAGTGATATGCCTATCCTTTTTGTACTTTACCACTTTAGTAAAGCGAAATAAATAAAATGAACCATTTGATTTGACATTTCTACGATCTACATCGTCAAAAATACTCGCCTTAGCACTGCTAGGACTGCATTTTTTTCCTTGTAAATCGAAAAATCTCTGCTTCAAATTTTGGTCCACCTTACTTTTTCCACTTTACTTATATACTCAAACAACACACAAGAATTAGATTAAATTTTACAAAATTGAACTATTTTAGTCTAAAACTTAGTTTTATTTCAAGGAAATATATTTGGCAAAGATTGGAACATGGAGATAAACAAAGAAGATATATTAAAAAAAGCGTTTAAGTTTAAGGACCTAAAGATATATGGTTCAGCCGAATGGCTTGCTGGCAAACGCAAAAAGTACAGACGGGTTTTTGACCGTGCTGAAGCGACTTATGTGTATGCCGAACTGTCCCTTTACAACAAGTTCTTTGATGAACAAGACTGGGATATACAAGTCAATTTAAAAGCTTATGCTATTAAAGGCAACCGTCGTATAGAACTCTGCTCTTTGGATGTAGATAGACATGTATCGAAAGATGAGAACATTGTATACATTCGAGAGGGTTGGGGCAATAAAAAAGCTGGGGTTTACTGGAAAAAAGGTACTTATATATGGGAAGCCAGTATAGGCGATCAGGTCATTGGTTCTACAAAGTTTTACATTGAAGACATTGGTTTGGTCCGCCCTGACTACAATCCGTACTTTTCTATTGAGTCCATTAAATTGTATGAGAGTGGAGACGACGGGGTTCCTTCTAAAGACAGAGTCTTCTACAAGAAGTTCAGTAGTAAGGATACTCGCTTCATTTTTGTTGAGTTCAACTTTAAGAACCTCATACAAGACCCTTGGAACTCTGAGCTTCACTTCCATTTTTACAATGATGCTCGACAACTCAAGGGAGAAACCATTGAACTCAAGCATATTGGTAGTGATGATCGTTACTATACCATTACAACTGGTTGGGGGTCGGATACTAGAGGAACTTGGTTCAAGGATAAATATACCTTAGAAATTGTCTTTATGGATCAGCTTATAGCGGTTGTTCCTTACGAAGTGACCAATGAATACGAGGAGGGCATCATAGAGGCTTATCTACCTGACAGTGGACAGGCATTGATGAAAAAGCCTGTCATAGAGGACAACCAAACTTTAGAAGAAGTATTGGCTGCTCTAGACAAATTGGTTGGTCTACAATCCATCAAAAGTAAAATAAAAGAATATTCTGAATACCTCAAATTCATCAAGCTGAGAATCGACAAAGGTTTTGACGATTCTTCTCAGGTTCAGATGCATGCGGTATTTACAGGAAATCCTGGAACGGGTAAAACCACCGTTGCCAAAATGTTGGGTAAGATTTACCACAAAATGGGGCTCTTGTCTAAGGGTCACGTTCACGAAGTAGATCGTTCTGATTTGGTGGGTGAATACATTGGACAAACGGCTCCTAAGGTAAAGGAAGCCATCAAGAATGCCAAAGGTGGTGTCTTGTTCATTGACGAAGCCTATAGTCTGGCACGTTCTTCTGACGATACCAAGGATTTTGGTCGTGAAGTGCTTGAAATCTTGGTCAAAGAGATGTCGGATGGAACGGGAGACATTGCGGTGGTTTTTGCGGGCTATCCTGCGGAAATGCGTACTTTCTTGGATGCCAATGCAGGATTGAAGTCGAGAATTAATCTGTTTTTTGATTTTCCTGACTACTTGCCTCAAGAATTGGCAGACATTGCCGAATATGCAGCAGGTGAACACAATGTCAAATTGACCAAGCAATCTAAGGCTTATTTGTATGAGAAAATTGTCAAGGCATATCGGAATAGAGACCGCTTTTTTGGCAATGCTCGTATGGTACACCAACTCATTGAGCGTGCCAAAATCAATTTGGGTCTTAGAATCATGCAAGAAAAAGCAACCGATGATTTGACAGAAGATGATTTGTCTACCATCAAAGTTGAGGACATCGAACGCATCTACAAGGAAGAGGCGAAGAAAAAGCCAGACATTCCTGTAGATGAAGCTTCTTTGGAAGAAGCTTTGGATGAGTTGAATGAGATGATTGGTTTGACAGAGGTTAAGAGAGACATTCATGAAATGGTTCGTTTGGTTCGTTTTTACCAAGAAACTGGTAAGGATGTCTTGAATAATTTCTCTTTACATACGGTATTTATTGGGAATCCTGGAACGGGTAAAACTACGGTGGCACGTATTGTTGCCAAGATTTACCGTGCCTTGGGTATTTTGGAGCGTGGACATTTGGTGGAATGTGATAGAGCAAGTTTGGTTGCTGGTTATATTGGTCAGACTGCCATTAAGACAACTGATAAGATAGATCAATCTATTGGAGGTGTCTTGTTCTTGGATGAAGCTTATGCACTCAACTCTAAGGCTGGCAATGACTTTGGGGGAGAAGCTGTAGAGACTTTGCTCAAGCGGATGGAGGACCAAAGTGGAGAGTTTGCGGTAATTGCTGCGGGTTATCCTCAACCAATGAAAAAATTCGTGGAATCGAATCCAGGTTTGAAGTCTCGTTTTGATCGTACGATTGAGTTTAAGGACTTTAGTGTAGAGGAATTGTTGGAAATTGCTTTGTTCCACTTTAAGAAGCAAAAGTTTGAGATAGAGCCTGATGCTAAGGAGCACCTTAAAAAATACATTGAGGTATTGGTCGAAAGTAAGGACAAGTACTTCGGTAATGGCCGTGTGATGCGCAATACGGTTAAGGAAGCGATTAAGCAGCAAAATCTTCGTTTGGCAGATGTTCCTAAGTCGGAGCGTTCGCCTGATATGTTGCGAACCATTACCAAGGAGGATGTGACGAGCTTTGATGGGGAAAGAGCATGGAATTTGGGTGATAAGGCTCGGGTTGGTTTCCGTAGAGGGATGAACTAGCTTCGGCAGGCTCAGCTACCGTATTCGGCAGGCTCAGCTACTTATTTGGCAGGCTCAGCTACTTATTTGGGTTTGGATAGAAAAATAAAATTATATTGTAACCACCACAAACTTTTTGTGGTGGTTTTTTTGTGGTGGTTTTTTTGTGGTGTGTGGTGTAGTGGTATGTAATGATACGTGGAGACAAGGCATGCCTTGTCTCTACTGGGCAATGGCGTTCCATTCAAAAAAATCAAAAATTCAATTTAACATTAATTATTTTTTAAAATGATGTGTTGCTTAAATTCTTGGGCGTAAATTTGTGGAACACTTTGAATGATTACTAATTACTATATGCGAACATTTACACATTTTATGCTTGGAGTGCTTTTGTTGGTACTTGTGGGGGAATCGAGTTTACAAGCACAAGAATCTATAAGAGAGATATTTGGCAAAATGCTTACAGCTGTAAAAGATGCCAAGCAAGTCGAATACAAGTTTATACAAAAAGAGCGGATGCGCAAGGGCTGGAACATTACAGAGGTGGACATTAAATTGAATGTCAATCCTTTGAAGGTGTATGTCAAGTGTATTGATCCTGACGAGGGAGCGGAGCTGCTGTTTGTGGAAGGGATGTACAATGGCAATGCCTATGTCAATCCAAATGGTTTTCCTTATTTTAATTTAAAATTGAGTCATACAGGTCCGCTTTTGTTGGGCGATAAAATGCACCATACGCTTGAAGATACGGGCTTTGGGATGTTTTATGATGTGATTAAGTATTACCTCAATCACCCCCATTTTGATGTGGATGCGATAGTGAGATATGATGGTATAAAGGACTTTAAAGGCCGAAGCTGTTATCATTTTGAGGTCTACGATCCTGCTTATACGACTGAGACTTATACTGTCCAAAAAGGTGAGAGTATTTTACAAATTGCCCGCCGTAAAAAGATTGCAGATTATAAAATTTTGGAGCTAAATCCGAGTTTGGGCAATTATTTTAGTGCGAAAGTGGGGCAAGAAATTTTGATTCCTACCTCTTATGTGCCCGAAGCGACCCTCTATATAGATACCGAAACCTATATGCCAGTGATGGCGGATTTGCGAGATGAGCATGGCTTGTATGAGCATTATGAGTTTTTGAACATCCGTATCAATCCTGGTTTTGCGCCCGATGAGTTTAGTGATACTTTCTCAGAGTATGGATTTTAAAAGAGTGCATTTAATTCACTCACACTAAACTTAAAAGGAATTTATTATGCAAAGATGGTGGCTGGCAATACCAATCTTAATGTCTACTTATGGATTGGTGCTTTTCTTCAACGATAGTTTATTTGGGATACACTTAGGCCTTTTTGTGCTCATATTTGTGTTGTTGTTTGTGCATTCCAAGAGTCGAGAAATTGTAGTGGATTTGTTCCCTGTGATTTTTTATGGGATGATCTACGATTTGATGCGTTTTATTCCCAATCATACAGTCAATCCGATTCACATTCGGGAGCCTTACAGTTGGGAAAAGGCTTTATTTGGTTTCGATTGGAATGGGGTTCGGAGCATTCCCAACGAATATTATGCGGTTCATACCAATACCTTTTGGGATGTCTTGAGTGGCATCACCTATTTGTCGTGGATTCCGATTCCTGTGGCGTTGATGATTGTCTGGTGGATTAAAGACAAAGCTTATATGCGACAATTTTTGTTTGCTTTTGTAGCCACCAATTTAATCGGTTTTGTGGTGTATTACCTCTACCCTGCCGCCCCACCTTGGTATGTTGCTCAACACGGTTTTGAATTGATTGCCGATGCCAAGTCGAGTCCTGCGGGTCTGGCGCGTTTCGATGCCTATTTTGATGTGGGTATTTTTCAGGGAATGTATGGGGCGAATCCCAATATTTTCGGGGCAATTCCGTCTTTACACTGTGCGAATCCTGTGGTAGTTGCCTTTTTTATTAGTCGCCGTTATGGTTGGATTGGGGTGGTTTTGGGCATTGTCTACATTGCGCTTATGTGGTTTTCGGCGGTGTATTCCAATCACCATTATTTGGTGGATGCTTTGGCTGGTTTTGGTGTGGCGTGTTTGGGGATTTTGTTGAGTTTGTGGGTGATGGGGAGGAAGGCATAGGAAAGAGCCACACGGCCGTGCGGCTGTACGAGAAAAGGGAGCACCAGGGAATCCTAGAAATCAAGAGAATCATGTTTTTTTTGTACGGAACGTTTGGGGCTTCGTTTGCAAAGTGTGTCCCTGCTGTACGCTTGTACGCACTACTTCATTGGGGCGTTCAGCAAGGTCGCTCCTAGTCTTCCTAATGTCAGCCGTTGGAGCTTCCTGCTTCACCAATACCACCGCAGCAGCAGGTACCACTACCATCGGGCGTATTGAACAAAGCGAGTGCTTCGTTTTGCCTTTGTATATTAACAAATCTAGTAGTTCAAAGCTAACTTCCCTACCCTATTGCCAATAGACAATGAATTAAGCTTGTTTCAAATCAGCTAGTTCCCTTTCTAGCTGATTTAACTTATTTTTTTGTTTGTTTAACTCTTTTGTCAATTGATCTCGCAAAATAGAGAACTCATTCTTTGAAACCTCAAGTTGCGCTTTAAATTTGACCTTCAAAATTGGAGGGACAATTTTTTGAAAAGGAGCCGATTCCAAAAGCATCT
>JAHDIA010000317.1 GCA_020631035.1 Chitinophagales bacterium
AAAATCAGAAAATAAATTCCACTATCGAAAGGCAAGTAGCAAATCTACTTGCCTTTTTTATATATAACCTACATTCAAGTAAGCTTTGTTTGGCAAAATAGAAATCAAAGAAGTGTAGGATGTTGCGGATGGATAAACGCTTGTACAAAGCATAAAGCAGGCGTTGGCTAACCAGAGAGCACTGAGCCTTGTGGGACTTGCGTTGCACAATAATAAAAAGAAAGATGCCATTTTTGCTAAAGCAAAAATGGCATCTTATGATTACAATTAAACTTAAAATTTAATTTTATCTGTTTCGTCCATATTGTTCGTGGCTAGACACCCAATCCGAAGAAGAAATGGCCGATGCCAAGGAAATTTCCCCTGCCAAAACGGCTCCTGCTACGATTTCGGCAAATTTGTAAACCTTGTCCTTACCATAACAACCTAGCAATTCCAAACATTCTTTTTGGGTCGCAAGATTGGTTCCACCACCATAAGTTGCAACAATCAAGGACGGAATGGTCAATGAGATGTATAAGTCCCCTTCGTTGGTTAGTTCTGTATACATCACCCCTGCCGATGATTCAGAGACATTGGCAACATCTTGACCTGTGGCGATGAACATTGCTGTAATGGCATTTGCCGAATGCAAACCATTGTTGTTCGCACCTGACAAAATCGCTCCTATATTCGCAACACGGCTGTGGTAATCCAATTCAGATGGATCAACCCGCATTTTTTGAATCAACACATCTCTTTTGACGGTTGCCTCAGCTGTAACGCGCTTACCTCTCGTACGCATAATATTGATTTGAGAGGCTTTTTTGTCGGTAGCAAAATTGGACTCCAAATAAAACTTGGTAATTTTTTTATCGTAATTGTCCAAAATCCAACTACAAGCAGCAAAAGTTGCACGCCCTACCATATTTTGACCTGCTGCATCGCCAGTGGTATAATTGAAGCGCAAGTAGGCAAATTTATTAGACAAATAAGTATCAATGTCTTTGAGGTGGGCAACACTTGAGGTTGCTTCTGCTTCACTAGCAATGCGCTTAAAATTGGCTTCGACCCAGTAAGAAAAATCTCTTGCTCCTCTAGAGTCATCGAAAATGAAAACAGGGGCACGTTGCATCGCATCTCCAATGATGGTACACTTGACACCTCCACTCAAATTGAGCACCTTTATACCTCTATTGTAGGAGGCGACCAATGTTCCTTCGGCAGTCGCCAATGGAATCAAGAATTGACCTTTTGCATGCTCTCCATTTACTTGCAATGGTCCCGCAAATCCTAGAGGTACTTGGGCTACTCCTGTAAAGTGTTCACAATTGCCTTGAGTAATGTGCGGGTCAAAAGAATACTTTTTGATGTGTTCCAATTTGGTACCTGTAAACTCTTCTACAAAATTTTGTCTTGCCTCAATGGCATTCTCCGAATAATCGTCTAAATCATTTCGGGGAATTTTAATACGATTAGGATCTACATTAGTAATTGAATCATCCACTGTAAATTTGAGTGTCCCAAAAGGACTTGCTTTGAAGGCTATTTCAATATCGTATTTCCCTTGTTCGAGTTCGGGAATTTTGCAAATTAAATTCAAGGTAGCACGCAACTGAAAGTCAACGGGATTTTCTTTGCTAACATCCCAAGGTTTTAAAAAAGTGTTTTCAGCTACTTCTAATTCTATGTCTTCCAATGGTACGTCTGTACCATCAATTTTAATGGATTGAATGCCTGTAACTTTAGCATTGCTCAATCTGTTTTTAAGGGAAAATTCGACTCCTCTTTCAGAGTTTTTGAGGCTCCCTTTGGTGTAAAGCTGCTTGAGCAGCAAACTTGATACTAACTGCATTGGTTGGTATTTAATGAGTTTTTCTTCTGGGCAAATAAATGCTTTTACATCTCAAATATTTACCACTTATAATATGGTTTCTTTTCTTTCTATTCTTATAAGTTTCCTCTCAAGGCTTGTTCTCTTTCGATGGCTTCAAAGAGGGCTTTAAAGTTGCCTTTCCCAAATGATTTGGCTCCTTTACGCTGAATGATTTCGTAGAAAACGGTTGGGCGATCTTGAACGGGCTTAGTAAATATTTGTAGCAAATAACCTTCGTCGTCTCGATCAACCAAAATGTTTAAATCTTTAAGCGGTTGAATGTCTTCTTCAATCGTCCCTACTCTATCCAATAAGTCATCGTAATAGTTGTCTGGGACATATAAGAACTCTACGCCTCTTCTTCTCAATTCGCCTACCGTGTGAACAATGTCATCGGTAGCAATGGCGATGTGTTGTACTCCTGCACCTCGGTAAAATTCAATGTATTCTTCGATTTGTGATTTGCGTTTGCCCTCAGCAGGTTCATTGATGGGGAATTTGACATAACCATTTCCATTGGACACCACCTTGGACATCAAAGCGGTATATTCTGTAGAGATGTCTTTGTCATCAAAGGTTATCAAGAGCTGAAAGCCCATTACTTTTTCGTAGAACTCTACCCATTCATTCATCTTGCCCAATTCAACATTGCCTACACAGTGGTCAACATATTTGAGTCCAATGGGGGTAATGGGCATTTGGGATGCTGCTTTTTGGAAGCCTGGCATAAAGGCACCTTTGTAGTTTTTGCGCTCTACAAATTTGTGAATGGTGTCGCCATAAGTATGAATGGCTGCTACAACCACTTCACCAAATTCGTCTTCTAAGACCTGTGGTTCGCTGTGTACCTTGGCACCTCTTTTGACAGTTTCTTCAAAAGATTTGCGGGCATCGTCTACCCACAATGCCAATACTTTGACGCCATCTCCGTGGTGATTGACGTGGCTGTTGACTTCGCCATCTGGGTGCAATCCAGAGGTCAATACCAAACGAATTTTGTCTTGTTGCAAGACATAAGATGCTCTGTCACGCAAACCTGTTTCTGGTCCAGCGTAAGCAACCAATTCGTAACCAAATGCTATTTGGTAATAATAGGCTGATTGCTTGGCATTGCCGACATAGAACTCGATGTGGTCGGTTCCGTTGAGTGGCAAAAAGTCTTCGGTTGCGGTGGTTTTATTTAATTCTTCTGTTATCATTGAACTAATTATTATCTATTGGTCAATTTTATTTTGTTACGCCCATTGATTTGCCCATTTTCGGGGTGGGCGAAATATTTTTTACTCCTACATTATGCGCCTGCTCATTTTCGGGGTGGGCGAAATATTTTTCGCCCTACTGGTTTTGTTTGTTTTTGATTGGGACGGAACGTTTATTTTTCAAACCTTTCCCGATTTATCGGGATTATCCGCTTCTACTCCTAATTGCCCATTTTCGGGGCGGGCGAAATATTTTTGCCTGTTTTGTGTTCGGGCAACCATAAAGGATGCCCCTACGATTATGTGTCCGTTTTGGGTTCAGGCAACCACGATTTGAAATATTCTTTGTCTTCAATTTCAACGGCCGCTTGTGTCAATTGCAATGGTCTAAAGGTGTCTACCATCACGGCTAATTCGTGGGTTTCTTTGGCCCCTATGCTTTTTTCTACGGTTCCTGGGTGGGGTCCGTGTGGGACGCCTCCTGGGTGTAGGGTAATCATTCCTCTTGTAACGTGCTTGCGGCTCATAAAATCGCCATCTACATAATACAGCACCTCGTCTGAATCTATATTGCTGTGATTGTAAGGCGCAGGAATGGACAAGGGATGGTAATCAAATAAACGGGGAACAAAGGAACAAACCACATAGCCACCTGCTGCAAATGTTTGGTGAACAGGTGGTGGTTGGTGAATCCTACCCGTAATTGGCTCGAAATCGTGTATCGACAAGGCATAAGGATAATTGCATCCGTCCCAACCAACTACATCAAATGGGTGAAAAGCGTAGTAGTATGGATAGATTTGCTGTTGCTTCTTTACCTTAATCATAAACTCGCCTTTCTCATCGTGTGTCTCCAATTCCATTGGCACTTTGATGTCTCTTTCACAATAAGGCGAATGCTCCAACAATTGTCCATGTTTGTTGACATACCGCTTTGGATAGCTAATTGGACTAAAGGATTCGACTATAAACAAGCGATTGTCTGCTGTATCAAAATCTATTTGATAGATCGTTCCTCTTGGAATAACCAAATAATCTCCATATTCAAAAGGAATGTTGCCATACATTGTTCGAAGCGTACCAGAACCTTCATGTACAAAAATCATCTCGTCAGCATCGGCATTTTTATAGAAATAGTCCCTTAGAGATTCTTGAGGTGATGCAAGAACGATGTGTAGGTCGTTGTTGACCAATACAGGAATCCTGCTTTCTAGAAAATCTTTGGTAGGTGCGACTTTGAATCCTTGAAAACTGCGGTGGCACAATTGTTTGGACAAGGCAACTTTGGGCTCTACCGAATAAGCATCCTCCACCTTGGTAATCATGGTGGGTGGATTGTGGCGATAAAGTGTAGAATAATTGTCAGAGAAGCCTTCTGTCGAAAAGAGTTCTTCAGAAAAGAGGGTGCCATCCTCTTTTCTAAATTGTGTATGTCTTTTTTGCGGAAACTTCCCCAATTTATGATAATGTGGCATATTTTTGTGTTACATTTTGCAATATCGTTTTCTATAATAAGTTGGAATTAACAACAAATTAATACATTGGGATAAGTTACAAAATATTTTTACTACAAAAATTATAATTGTAAATTATTTCCCTTTTTTTGTTGGCAAGAATTACATTTTAAGCTTACTTTTGTAAGCCCATAGCTATTCCTCTCGTCCCATTACTCCACTCCATATCATTATCAACACATCTCCTCTATTAATTTTGTTATTAAGGAATGGTTAAATAATAAGTTCCTTGTTTTTGGCAATGAGATTTTTTGACCTACAAGGAAAAAAACGCAGTCCTAGCAGAGCTAAGGCGAGTATTTTTGACGTAGTAGGTCGGAAAATGTCGCCGCCAAAATCGGGAAGTTATTTTTTTATCATTCCTAAAAGACATTTTTTGATACAATTATGAATACAAACAACTTTACAAAAAATGGACTGCTTTACTTTATAATGAGTCTAATATTTCTAGCGGAATGTGAGTGGATTATTGCCCAAAAATCTTGTGGGTCTACTCAACAGTGGCAACAAGAGCGCATCCAAAACGATGCAAGCTATGCCAAACACGTCAAAGACTGGAAAAACAAAGTGGATGTACTAAAATTACAAAAATCGCCTACTTGTGAAAATGGCCCTATTGTCATACCTGTAGCCATTCATTTTGAAGCGGGAATCGTTCCTGATTCTAGTCAAACTTGTGCCATTGAATTGGCTATGGAGCAAATAGCAACAATCAATGAAGAGTTTAGCGGAATAGATTCAGACAATGCAATCTATGCCAATTTTGAAAGTTGTTTGGGAACCTCTATTGGAGATGCTTGTATCTCATTTTGTATTGCGAGTAGCAATCACCCCAATGGATATGGTTTGGAGGAAGGTGATTTGGCAATTACATTTGGGCAGGTCGATTTTGACAACAAAAGCCCTTATGCCGATTTTGTTCCCCTAGATACCAATTGGGCAACTTATTTGAATATTTTTGTGGGCGACATTCCCATTGCAGGACAAGCAGGTGGCATTCCAGGCAGGGGCAATGGTGATGGAGTTGCCATCAACCCTTGTGTATTTGGTACGGGTAATATTATCTGTGACGATTTTAACAATACCAGCAATTGTAGTGGTGATCTTTATACAGAAGGAGAAACATTGACCCATGAATTGGGGCATTATTTAGGCTTGTTTCACATTTGGGGAGACAGTCAATGCATATTGGACGATTATATTGCCGACACCCCACCAATGAACAATTCGTACAATGGCTTTATAGGTTGCGCTAGCCATAGCACTTGTGATGATTTGCCTTCTTCTTGTGGTTCTCCCGATATGTATATGAACTATATGTCTTATGTAGGCGATCCATGTATGTATATGTTTTCTTTTGAGCAGACAAATGTAATGTATGCTACTGCCCAATATTGGGGCTTGAGTAATGATTTACCCATTATGTGTGGTGGAACTGGCAAAGGCATTGGCAATATTGCCGTTCAAGTACGATTGATGCTACAAGGTCCCTTGGAAGCAAGTACAGAAACAGGAAACAACAGTGGCTATTTGATGAGAGATGATCTTAGAACAGCCAATTACATTCCCATTCAAGAACCTTATGCTGAAATGCTTGATTTTGCTCACAAAGGCAATGAATTTATTGGACTTGGCGTAACGAATATTGAAGGACACAATGCAATAGTCGATTGGGTTTTGCTCGAATTGCGTACTCCTGATGACATTGGTGCTCCCTTCGCTACCAGAGCGGCTTTGTTGCAAAGAGATGGCGATGTGGTTGATATGGACGGTATTTCGCCTGTGACTTTCCCAATTGCTTCAGGCGATTATTATGTTGTTGCTCAGCATCGAAATCATTTGGGTGTCATGACAGCAACAAGTCTTACATTTGATGGCAGCAATATTCCATTCATTGATTTTAGCAATCCCACTACCCAATGTTATGGACAACATGCGACTATGCCAATGGGGGACATCAAAGCTCTTTGGTGTGGGGATACCAATACCAATCGTCAAATCATTTTCCAAGGGGTTGCCAATGATCCCAACCAAATATTTTTTGAAGTGTTGACAGCACCAGAGAATTTAAGTACCCTCCAAATCAATTACATTATGGACGCCTATTCCCAAGGCGATTTGGATATGGATGGTCAGACCATTTACCAAGGAATTGGGAATGATTTGAATTGTATCTTTTTCAATGTTTTGACCCATCCCAACAATGGTGACCTCAATATGGGTTTTATCATTGAGGAACAGATTCCGAAATGATAAGATGATATGGATTGGGAGCAAGTGTTGTGGTACTTCGTCGCTACTCATTTGCTTGCTATCCGCTTTTAGTCCCGTAGGTTGGTAAAATCTAACAGGTTTTTAAAACCTGTTAGATTTAGAAACCAACCTACGGGAGCTAACCGCTTCTATCAAGGCTATTTTAAAAGGTTCAGTCGCTTCGCAGAGAAAGCTTTTTTATTTCGCTATACACAAATATCTCCCTCTAGCACACACACGAAAATTATAGATATTTGCGTTTAAAAAATACATATAAGTAGTCTGACATAATTAAGGTTATATTTGGGATGAGCTTATTTTTGAGCTT
>JAHDIA010000318.1:0-5510 GCA_020631035.1 Chitinophagales bacterium
GGACTAATTCTAATGGAACGACCTCTACTACAAATAAGGTTGCCATTGGTGCAAACTCAACCAATAAGCAGTTTCAGATACAAAGTACTGGAACAGGTTTTTGGCAAGCTGGTTTGCAAAACGGCAATACTTCTATCCATTTGTCCCACAGTGGAGGTTATGGGATGTTAATCAATACGAAGAATAGTACAGCAAACAAATATGCACTATTGATTAAAAATTCAGATCAGACCTTAAGCGAAGGAGCAATTATCAAGGCATACAATGATGGGAGAGTTGTTTTGGGAAGCAATGATAATACTATAGGAGTAGGTGTAACCACTTCTGCTGGTGAAGAGTACCGTCTATTTGTCAATGGTGGTGGCTTGTTCAAAGAAGTAAAAGTTGAAACTGGCTGGGCAGACTATGTATTTGAAGATGATTATGAATTGACACCCTTGAACGAAGTTGCACAAATCATTGAATCAGAAGGCCATTTACACAATACACCATCTGCTGAAGAATTGGCAGCCGAAGGTGGGGTAGAGCTAGGTCAAATGACTGTTAATCAACAGGAAAAGATTGAAGAAATCTTTTTACACCTCATCGAAATGAAAGCAGAAATCGAGCAATTGAAAGAGGAGAATCTTCAATTGAAGGCGAGTCAGAAGTAGAATGCTGAGTGATTGAGTGATTGAGTGATTGAGTGATTGAGTGATTGAGTGATTGTGTGATTGTGTGATTGTGTAATTGAGTGATTGAGTAATTGTACAATTGATCCCATATCCACGTAGAGGCACAGGGACGTATGTCTACCCGAAACGTGCGGAAAGAATTCCGAAACGTGCGGAAACAAGGGCGTGAAGCGGATGGAATAAACGAAACGACGAAGAACCAATAGAACCGATGCCTACGCCTGATGGAAGTACATACCATGTATGACGGACAGCAGGGGCACTCGAATGTTTGAAAAGTCAGCGTTCCGTTCAACTCACAATTCACAACTCACAACTCACAACTCACAACTCACAACTCACAATTCTAAACAGTCTTTCTTAACAATTTAATACAAACGATGAAACTGTAAAATCAGTCAACTCTTTTGGGGGTTGGCTGATTTTGCTAAAACCAATTTATTAATCTGTAAAACAAAATAAGATGAAATATATATTGTGCCTTTGCGGCTATATGGTTCTGTTGTTTTCCACAGTTGCAGCCAATGGACAACAGTTGCAATTGGGAGGATGTGGAACAGACGAAGTATACCAGAAGTACTTAGAAGAGAATCCAGAAGCCAAAGAACAAATGGCAAAATCATTGAAGGGGTTTTTAAAGGAAGCTTCAAAGTTTATGGAGCAGAAAAAAGACCCTAATTCAGCCTATAACAAGAATGGTACAGGAGAGTATATTATTCCAGTAGTTTTTCACAATATTTATGGTGATGAAAATGGACCAGAATACATTACTCAAAAGCATGCAAAAGATGCCATTAGACGTTTAAATCAAGACTTTAGTGGAGTAACAGCCAATGTTGATGGGGGGAACGCTGATCTTGAGCCCAATCCAGATTGTCCAGCTATCGAATTGGAAACTAGTAGTGTTTATAATTATTGTACCGCACCACTTTCAACAGAGACAGGTACGAATGATCCTGCCATTACACCTGCTAAAATTACATTTAGATTGGCAGAGAAAGATAAATATGGTAATCCTACCAGTGGTATCACACGAACTAAAGATGTCATAAGTTATGCTTCAAAAGGAGATGGACCAGAATTAAGAGACATTATTCAATGGGACCGTAATAAGTATTTGAATATATACATTGTTAATGCCTCTAATGGTGCGTCTTCTGGGGTTGCACAATACCCTTACTATACAGATAACAAGCCAGGTACAGATGGTGTTGCAATGCCCTATTGGTCATTTGTCTGTGCCAAAGACTTTTCGACAAATGCAAGATTTGCTTCAACGATTACACATGAGGTTGGACACTGGTTAGGCTTGCGACATATTTGGGGAGAAGATGGTGCAGCAGATCGCTGTCAAGTGGATGATTTTGATCATTTATACAATTCTTTAAATTATTATTTACCCAATGAGAATACAGGGACACAAACAGAGATAGACTTCATAAATGCAAACTTTAATGATACACCCAACTGTCAAGAGCATGGTATGCATAGTGGTGTATGTGAGGTAAGACCCGAAAGTAGCTGTGACAGTGAAGATTATTTTTATGACAACTTTATGGATTATACTCCTTGTATGCGAACTTTTTCACCAGGACAGGTCAATTATATGGAGTGTGTATTGAACAGTCCTTTGTCTCAAAGAAATGAAATACAGGGTAATTTGCCTAACACATTGTACTATGATGTTGCTACTGAGACCGATTTGGCAACGCCTCATGTAGTGTTTATGAGTGCTACTTTTGAGGAAGATGCTTGCAATATAGGAAGTATAAAAAATGAATTGCCAATTAAATTAGAGCATACAACATTTAATTCAACACTTGGAACAGGTATTTTATCATCTGATTACTATACTATGACTCCTCCTGTAGGAATGAGTATTGCCAATCTTGTTCCAGAAGTAGAGATCATAGATGAAGATAGTGCTGTTTTACGTTTGAATGCGCAGTGGTTGACCAATAATATAGAAGATATAGAAGGTATAGATTTTGTATTTCAGAATGCTAGCAATAGTTTATTTACGAACACAGTAGCAATATCTGATAGAAGCAAGAAAATCAATATAAACTCACAGGAAATAGTAGAAGTAGGACTGCAAGATATATGTCCCAATTATTACTTAGGACCTAATGGATTGGGCTTAGGGGTTTTTAAAATCAATGAATTGTTTTTTTATACTTATTATAAAGAAGAAAGCTTTTATCTTGCTTCAGATAATCTCTTGTTACAATTTTGTAGCTACACAGATTCTAATAATCAAGAATGGGTGAAATTATTTGGGGAAAGTGAATACATCAATAGCAATTCGGGGGAATTTTCATTTTCTGCACCCTCGGTTGACTTTCCTGAAAAAGGATTGTTAAATTTAAGTGATTTACAAAATTTAAGTTCAGGGGATTTCTTTTACATTGGATTAAAATATGGATTGGAAGATTGTATTAGTCAGTATGGTTGGTTGCGTTTACAATTAGATGATTGTGATGGGCAGACCAATATTATTGTCCATGATTTTAAATTAGAGAATACACCCACAGTAAGTAGTATAACAGGGAATTTTGGTGAGCCAATAATTGATTTTTCTACTAATATTTTTGAAGAGGGATTTGAAGACAATGGGAGTTTCCCAGAAACAATAAAAATACGTTTGAATGAATCAGGCAATGTGACATTCGCTTCAAGTCTTAGTGTAAATGATCTTACAATCTCTGGACCCAATACCAATAATCTTGTTTTTGAAATGAATGTTATTCCTAATACCAATAACTTGGAGGCAGAGTTAGCTATTGTAAACAATTTTAATCCATTAGAAATTGAAGAAGAAGTAATTTTTATTGATTTTTCACCAAGTGCTTTTAATGGATATTTACCCAATTTTAAGATGTCCTGTGATGGAAAGATAAAATTGGATTATTATCAACCCAATAACGGAACTATTTCATTTTCCCAAAATGGTGGCTTTGATGCTAGGGAGTTTTATACTCAATTAAATTGGGGGCAAAACTCAGTACTTTCTTCTAATTGGCAAACAAATGGAAAGTTGGATTTTTTAATTCACCCATTGGGCAATGTAGCTGATGGGGTTAGTTGTGACACATCGGTGGACCCAGCAGTTTTAGTGGGAGTACCAGAAGCTGGATATATAATTTACAAAACATCTCCTAGTTTTTTCCAAATAGAAACCTATTGTTTCCCTGGCTCTAGGGAAGCGATGTTGTTTACAGCCAATACTTTGCCCAGTGGTGGAGTATATCAAGCAAGTTTGTTTGGTGGATTTGATGATCAGTGTGGAAGTAAAATAAAAAGTTTCGATGACATTTATTTTAAGACATCAGATTTAGATGCAATTACAGAAGATTATGCTTATCTCGCATTTAAGATACCAAAAGATTGTGGCGAAGAATATTATGCCTGGGTAGAAATAGATTTAACAGGTCCTGAACCTACATTTGATATTTTTCATTATAGTCATCAAGCCAATAGCCCTATTGTTATGGGAGAATATAGTGGGGCAGCCTGTCTTCCTGAAGTAACCTATCCAGATAATTATCATGCGACATATATTAGTGATGTTGTTTTAAATGGAGTAGATGGAACAGGGATAAATAATGTATCCTCTGGAAATTCAGGTGAAAATAGTGAAAATAGTGAAACAGCTTACGCTGATTATACTAATTTTTCTGTAAACCTTAATGCTGGAGAAACTTATCCTATTACATTAGATGCATTGGTTAGTCACAACTTGCCAAATGGCGAAGAACCATTACCACAATATGAAAATTGGGGTGTCTGGATTAATTGGGATGACAATCCATTTACTTTTGGATATTTGGAACAAGTTTTAGTGGAAGAGTCGGGAAATTATTTTATAGAAATTCCAGAAGGCATTTCAGAAGGCAGTTATACAATGCGTATTATAGTAAGTTATTATCCAATAGGAGATGTTTGTGGAAATATAATTTATGGAGAAGTTGAAGATTATACAGTTGTTATTGGTTCTGGTGGAACACCACCACCGCCGCCACCGCCAAATGAAGAATGCTGTCCAGCAAATAAAACATATAATTTTACAAGCCCATTACCAGCAGTGACTGCCGTTCAAAATTCAATTATTACATCCTATACATCGGTTGATGTAAGTGAATCGGTTGTTTTTCAAGCTGGAGATTATATACAACTTTACCCAAATTTTACAGCTCACCAAGGCGGGACTTTCTTAGCCAGCATCCAAGAATGTGATGTAAATCTATGTAACAATGGAAATAGATTGGGTGAGGAAGGCATTGTACAAAACATCAATGACAGGCAATTTAAATTGTATCCGAATCCTACAGAGCATCACTTTACTTTTGAGTGTGTACTTCAAGAAGAAACCAAGATTTCACTTGAACTGTACAATGGTACAGGCAAATTGGAAAAACCAATCATTGCACAAGAAGCCCAGCCTGCTGGTTTATACCAACTTGAGGTTGATATGAGTGATTTACCAAGAGGGGTATACATACTTAAAGCACAGATTGGCTATGAGCAGTATAATAAAAAGATTATAAAGATGTGATGTGAGGAATTTGGCAACTTACAATATCTTTTTAATTTAAATGTATTCAAATCGGCACAAGCTTTAGCTTGTGCCGATTTTTTTTATACTCAAATTTCTCCAGATTGTTTTGTTTTTGTGTTAAGTGGTAAGTACTTGGTAATGAGTGCCTTATTTGTATTGTGTGGCTTCGTTTTGCAGCTTTTTTCAATATTTTAACCTCCAGCTTTTCATTTTTATGTGTTTGCAATGCCTCTCTATTTATGTCAACTTTGTAATGTATTTGAAAGCAATCGCAATCG